>JAUXNU010000012.1 GCA_030682655.1 Actinomycetota bacterium
GGCCAGACACAACCGGAACGACCGCTCGTCCAGTCGTTGGGAAAGGGCCTCATACTTGGTCCGTAGTGCATCGGAATCCATGGTGCGCAGAGCATGGCAGATGCCTGTCAGATGTGCAAGTTATTCTGCATAGACTCCTAAACGGACTTGATACTGCCAGGTGGCATGGACAGGCCGCAGGCTGCCCCCTACCTTACGGATGTCTGACCGGATTCCACCTCATCCCACGACTCCTCCTCTGGCGCTCCCGCACCGCCGAGAGACGGTCCCATCGGGCCGCTCGGTACGCCCCGCCGCAACCTCACCGGGGCACCGGAGGCCGTGCGGATCACGTAGGGCTCCACGCGGTTGGCCACAATCGCCAGGCCGCGCTCGTGGTTGTTCTGCAGCGTGCCTTCGACCAGGTAGCAGCGGTGTTTCACGATCGTCTCCCCCGCCCGGGCGAGCGCATCCTCGAACACGACCACGTCGAGCAGACCGGTCGAGTCCTCAAGCGTAAGGAAGCACGTCCGCTTTCCCGACCTTGTCCAAGGAGTCTGCGCCCGTTCCCTCACACCGCAGACCTTCACGCGCGTGCGGTCGGGCAGATTCGCAAGCTCGCGTGCCCACGTGATACCACGCACCTCCAGGTTGGCAGTCGCCAGATCGAGCGGGTGGCACGTGAGCGACAGGCCGGTGTACTCGAGCTCCGCGCTGAGTCGCCGCGCTGCCGACCAGCCGCTGGCATGCGTCAGGTCCTCGGCAGGTCGGGTGGGACTGGGCGCGAGCACGAGCACGTCGTCGCCGGCGATACCCTCGCGCGCGATGACCGCTTTCAGCTCGGGCAGCAGCGCGAGCATCTCGTCGCGGGTCGGCGGGCGGCCCACCTCGGTGATACCAAGCCCGTCGAGTGCTCCGATGCGGATGAGGGAGGTCGCGCTCGGGGTCTCGGCCCGCGTACGACGCAGGAAATCCGCGAGATCGCGGAAAGGCCGCACCGCCTGCTCGCGCTCGATCACCTCGAGCAACCGTGACGTCATCTCGTGCGTGTCGCGCAGTCCGATCCGGATGCCGCCACCTTCTCGCGTGACCGTGTAGGCCGCACGGGACTCGTTGACGTGCGGCGGCTCGATCGCGATCCCGTGGCGGCGCGCGTCGTTGACGACGAGACGTGGGGTGTAGAAGCCCATCGGCTCGTGGTTGAGGATGGCGGCAGACAACTCGGCCGGGTAGTACGTGCGCAGCCACGCGCTCGCGTAAGAGACGACCGCGAAGCAGGCCGCATGGGCCTTGTTAAAGCCGTAGGCGGCAAAACCTTCGAGCTGGCGGAAGACCTCCTCGGCGACCTCAAGCGCGACTTCCCGTTCGAGCGCCCGCTCGATGAAGTGCGCCCTGATGCGCTCCATCTCTTCGCGGCTGCGCCCCTTGGTCATCGCGCGGCGAAGCATGTCGGCCTCGGCCAGGTCGAATCCGGCGACCGCTTGAGCCACGAGCAACACTTGCTCCTGGTAGATGATGACCCCGTAGGTGTCGCGCAGCGGGCGTTCCATCCCCGGATGCGGGACAAACACCGGCTCGATGCCGTGTCGCCGGCGGATGAACGGCGTGATCATCTCGGCTTCGAGCGGGCCGGGACGGAAGAGCGAGATCGCGGCGATGATGTCTTCGAACTCGGATGCGCGCAGACGCGTGTTGAGGTTGCGTTGCCCGCTGCTTTCGAGCTGGAACACCCCGACGGTGTCGGCACGCGCGATCATCTCGTAGACGCGCGGGTCATCTTTTGGCAGCGTGAAAGGCTCGGGCACGGCCGCCTCGCCCACCCGCGCCCGCGCCATCTCCACCGCGTCGGAGATCGCAGAGTGCATGCGCAGGCCAAGGATATCCATCTTCACAAGCCCGAGGGCCTCGATGTCGTCCTTGTCGTACTGCGAGACGACCACGCCCTTGGCGGCCCACTGGAGTGGCGTCCAGGAATCGATCGGCTCGCGCGTGATGATGAAGCCGCCGAGGTGCGTGCCAAGGTGCATGGGGCACGCGTCGAGCTCCTCGGCCAGGTCGAGAAGGAGCGCGTGCTGCGGCTGCTTCAAGGGATGGTTCGCGCACTCGGGGTAGGAGTCGAGCGTCTCGCGCAGCCGGTGCGCGCTCACCCACGGCAGGTAGCGCGACAGCTCGTTGACCTGCGCGATCGGATAGCCGAACGAGCGCGCGACCGTGCGCACGGCGCTTCGCGCGGTCATCGTGTTGACGGTTGCGACCATCGCGACGTGTTCGGAGCCGAACCGGCGGTAGATGAACTCGATGACCTCGTCGCGGCGGGCGGAGTCGAAGTCCACGTCTATGTCGGGCATCTGGCGCCTCGCCGGATTCAGGAACCGCTCGAAGAGCAGGTCGTGCGCGATGGGGTCGGCGTCGGTGATGCCGAGCGCGTAGGTCACGATGGAGTCACCCGCACTCCCCCGCCCCGAGCAGCGGATCCCTTGCGACTTCGCGAAATCCACGATCTCTTTCACCACGAGGAAGTACTCGGGAAATCCCAGCTCAAGGATGATGGCGAGCTCGTGCTGAAGGCGCTGGAGCGCCTCGGGCGTCATGGGACGGTAGCGGTCCTCGACCCCGCGCCACGCGAGCTTCGAGAGCACCGAGTACGCCGTCTCGCCCGCCGGGAGCTCAGCCGCCGGGAAGTGGAACTCGCCGAGGCCCAGATCCAGCTCACAGCGCTCCGCGATCTCGAGGGTGGCGTC
The DNA here is from genome assembly GCA_030682655.1 of Actinomycetota bacterium. NCBI lineage: Bacteria > Bacillati > Actinomycetota > Actinomycetota bacterium. Next base: position 2,721 of record JAUXNU010000012.1, read on the forward strand.
GCACGCGCGTGTGAGGCTGCGGAACAGTGCGCGCATCTGACCTGCGGGCTTCAGCCACAGTTCGGCATTCGGTCGCCCGTACGGCCCCGGCAGCTCCATCCTCGCACCTGCCGAGGAAAGGACGTCGTGGATACGGAATCCATCGCGAGCCACGTAGTGGACGTTGTTGGTCGCGACCAATGGGAGCTGTATCGAGTCGGCGAGCGCTACGAGCCCTGCAACGTAGCGCGGCGACTCCGGTGTGAGCGTGTGCATGAGTTCGACGTAGAAGTCGCCGGGGGCGAAGCAGCCCGCGAGACGCTCCACGACGGCCCGCGCACGTGCGGGCTCGTCGGCAAGCACGGCAGCACCGGTCTCCCCGCATCCGCACCCAGACAGTCCGATCAGCCCTTCCGAGTGCCGCGCAAGGTCGCGCAGGCTCATGAGCGAGGGTGCGTCCCCGGAGCGCACGTGAGCCCGCGCGAGCAGCCGGCAGAGGTTGCGATAGCCGGTGATGTCGCGTACGAGCAGCGTGAGGTGGAAGCCTCCTGCCCCCGCCGCGCGCCCAAAGCCGACCGGCGCGGGCAGGTGCAACCGCGTCTCGGGCGGCAGATCGCCTTCCGTGCCGGGGATGCCGACGGCCTGCACCACGACCTCAGCGCCGAGGATCGGCTTCAGCCCCGCAGCACGCGCCTTCTGGTAGAAGCGGATCGCACCGGACAGTCCCTGGTGGTCCGTGAGTGCGAGTGCGGGCATGCCGAGTTCGACCGCACGCTCGATGAGCGAATCCAACCCCGCCGCGCCGTCCATGAAGCTGAACTGCGAGTGCACGTGCAGATGGACGAAAGACCCGGAAGCCATGGTGTCTCCCTAGTCCTGCATGCCGACCAGCAGCCAGCTCCGCGTGAGGCGGTCGAACGCGAGGTCGTAGGTGCCACCTCGTGCGAGCACGCGCCAGCACCGGCGGCTCACGCGGCCACGGGGGTTCCACCAGCGCCGCTCGATCGCCCACGTTTGCACGACAGCGTCGATGCGGTAGGTACGCGCGCGCCATTCGAACGCAGCTGGACAACCACGTCGCTCATCCCACGCGACCGCGACAGCCTCTGAGATCCGTTTTCCGAGCCCTGCGTCCTCGGCGGCTACAAGTTCTGATGCACGCGTTATCCACGGGCTGCGAAGCAGTTCGAGCATTACCGGTAGGCGTCCCTCCTTGGATGAAAGCAGGTCGAGCGTCTGTCCGTGCGCGTGAGAGTCGTACTTCTTGATGGCGGTGTTGCGTCCCACGGGAGATGCCTCCGGTCGTGTCAGAACACGATGCCGCGAGGAGAGGTCCCGCGGCTCCTTCAGTATATCGAACGTATGTTCGGTATACAAGACAGGTCTGACACGGGATGGGACACACGCGGTTTCTCTGCAGGCAGCGTGCGGCAGCGGCTGCTACGACAGTACGGAGCCTATCGCCGGAAGCAACCTCGCGAACAAGCCTCCCACAGCAAGTGCGACGCCCACTGTGATGCCCATCACGCCCAAGGCCCGTCTCCACCCGATGGTCTTGCCCAGCACCGCCATCGTGGAGATGCACGGCATGGCCAGCGTGTTGACAAGCGCATACACAAAGAGATTCGTCGGCGTCATGAACGTGCTGAGGTCACGCGCGGCTGGTCCCACCGAAACGAGCGCGACCGTCACGAGCAGCTGCAGCGCGAACTCCTTGCGAATCAGGCCGAATAGCAGCGTGACCCCGGCGATGGACGGCAGGCCGAGCCACCCCACAACAACAGGATCCAGCGGAGCAGTAAGCCTCACCAGATTCCCGCTCTCATACAGCGCGCCGAGAACCATGCTCCCGACAACCACGAGCGGCGTTGCCACAAGCAGAAACTCCCGGAACTGCATCCATGCCTTGCGCGCAACCAGGCGCAGCGACGGCTTGCGGAACGGAAACATCTCCATGACAAGCCCGCTCGTACGTCCCGGCACGAGCAGGTCGAGCACGACGCCTATGGCGGCGCTCACGACGAACGCCACCGCGAACACGCCGGCCGCCGGCACCCAACCGATGTAGTGACCAACCGCCCCCAGAATCACCGCCGTACGTGCGCTGCAGGGAACCATCGAAATCAACGTGGACGCGATGAAGCGCTCGCGATCGGTCGAAAGGACCCGTGTACCCAGGATCGCCGGAACACTGCATCCCAGACCCGCAACCAGCGGAATCGTCGCCCGTCCGTGCAACCCGAGATGGTGCATCGCGCGGTCGGACATGAAGGCGACAGCATTCAGGTAGCCGCTGTCCTCGAGCACCGACAGAAGGAAGTAGAACGTCAAGATGTACGGCAACCCGATCGAAAGCGCCGCCTCCAGTCCCGCGTCCAGACCCCATATCAGCGCATGCGCCAGAAGCGACTCCCCGAACAGCCCGCGCACCGCCCCTTGCACCACCGGTGAGACGAAGCTGCCCCAAGCCGCCGCAACAAGCGATGCCAGTCCGTCACCGACAAAGAACAGCAGCCCGAAAACGCCAAGGAGTGACAGGACAAGCATCGCGACACCCGTCAGCGGGCGTGTAGCCAGCGCTGCCAGCCGCCATCCAACCGCATGGTCGCGCGGCCGGGCCTCAACGGTGGTCGCCCGCGCGATCTCCTCGGCAAGTGTGCGGCGTTCCCTGGCGAGAACCGTCACCGTCCGCTCGCCCGTGCGTGCCTCCAGGGAGCTACGGGCCTCGTCGACAACGCGCAGCAGAGTAGGCGGCCACACTCCCCGCTGCGGCGAGTCCGGTGCAGTTTCGAGCAGGCGGATGGCGGCGGCCCTCGGATCCATCCCCGTCTCATGCGGTACGACCGCAGCCGCACTGGCGACTGCACGCACTGTCGACTCAAGAACGTCGCCATATGTGTGGCTCGGCTTCGCCGGTCTGACTGCGCCCCGTGCCACCGACGCAACGTATTCCATCAGCTCGGCGACACCGATGCCGGTCGTTGCGACCGTCTCGAATACGGGGACGCTCAGCCGTTCGCCCAACCGGACAGTATCGACCGCAAGCCCGGCCCGTTGCGCCTCGTCCGAGAGGTTCGCCATCAGTACCGTGGGCAGACCGAGGTCGAGCACCTGGAGCGCCAGAACGAGATTGCGGGCGAGATTGCCTGAGTCCAGAACGACGACAACGACTTCCGGGCGAAGGTCGGCCAGCGTGCGCCGGGTCACCCACGGTTCCTCGCCGGGTCCGACGATCGCGTATGTCCCGGGAAGATCCAGGACCGTGAGCGTGTGGCCGCCGACCTCCGTGGGCCCGATGTTGATCTCGACGGTCTTGCCGGGATAGTGCGCCGTGGCGACGTCCTGACCGGTCAAATGGTTGAAGAGCGTCGACTTGCCCACATTCGGGTTGCCGACCAAAGCGACAACGGGACCCTCGTGCCCGGGCCCCAGAAGCTCCCGTCGACGCTCTTCCAGAATCCGCGGTTCGAGGGTCATCCGCCTTCGCTCCGGAAACGCGTCGGTGTCACTTCACGCCGATCGACTGCACCAGGATGCGGTCCGCGACCTCGCGCCCAAGCGCGTATGACGACCCACCTACATCCACGAGCAGCGGGCCCTTGAACGGGGCGACCTCACGTACACACACGGTCGTTCCGGGGAACATCCCCATCGACCCCAGGTATGCGAGCATCGCCTCGTCGTCCTCGGCAACCTGCACGATCCGAACCTCCGAACCCGCCCCAAGCTCACACAGGGGAGTTCCATCCACAGGCGCTACTTCGTGTTCGGACGTCGGAATCGGGTGTCCATGGGGGCAGACCTCCGGGTTCTCAAGGTACGCCTCCAAAGCAGTCAACACCCGCGGCGAGAACGCGTGCTCCAGCCGACAGGCATCCTCGTGCGCTTCGTCCCACGACAAGCCAAGGACGTCCACCAGGAAGCGCTCGGCCAAACGGTGCTTCCGGACGATATCGAGTGCGATGTCGCGACCCTCGTCGGTGAGAACGACGTCGCCATCGTCTCGCAGCACGAGTCCTTGCGACTCGAGGCGCTTGAGAGTCGCCGTCACCGTCGGTCCTGAAACCCCTAGCGCCTCCGCGATCGGTGTGGGACGCACAGTCCCGCGCTCGGAGAGCTTGTAGATGGCCTCAAGGTACTCCTCGATGGTCGCGCTAGGCATTCACTCCACGTCCTTCCGGGGTGTTGCGGCAACGCGCACCGCTGCCACTACATACGCATGTGCAGACACGTTCTCAGAGTGCGGTAATGCACCAGTGATTAGTATACGCAAACATCGCATCTACGCGAGAACAACACACCAGAATGGCGGTCATGCCGTCGAGCATGCGGAACACCGTTCACACCATGCGGCATGCCGTTCGACCCGTGCCGCGTACCGGTGGTCACGTTCTGGAGATTTCTTGGGAATACCTATTGACCCCCCGAATCGGCAAGCGTATGGTTGCAGTTGTCCCGAGAAGTCGGACCTGGAAAGTCTCGAAAGGGAGCGTACCAGTAGCCGCCGGCGGGGAGTCGAGAGAGCGGACACAGCGCGAGTTGGTTCGCAGGATCGGAGCCCTCAAGGTAGGAAATGGGAAGCTTCGGAGTAGGGATTGCGCGGGCGAGGTTTCTCGGGACGCTTTGCGTCTCCATCCGGATGGCTCGGGACTCCTCCGGTCCCCCGAATCGCTCCTGCGCTAGCGCCGGTACACGATGCGCGCCACGGGTGACTCCCAGACCGCGACTTCCTTCACCGCGACTTGGCGGCCAACCTTCGCTTCCAGTGCCTCGAACACCACGCGCGCGAGATTCTCGGCTGTCGGCGACAGTTGATCGAAAGGCGCGACGTCGTTCAGATACGCATGATCGAACGGAGCTAGTACTGCGGCGAGGTCTTCCTTCAGCATCTTGAAGTCGTAGACGATCTCGATTTCGTCGAGACTCTCGCCTGCGACCGTGGCTTCAACGTCCCAGGTGTGCCCATGGAGGTTCTTGCACTCTCCGGGGTAGCCCCTCAGCGCATGCGCGGCGTCGAAGTGGGCGCGAACCATCAGCTCATACACCACTGGCCTCCTAGTCGAACAGGGTCGCCTGAACGTCGACGCAAGGATCGTCCGCGTCTCCAACGGTCTCGCGCGCATCCATCGCCTGGTTGGCCAACGCGTCAGCTTCGGCGTTCTCCTCACGACGTACGTGCACGACCTTCACATCGCGGAACTGGGCCAGGAGCGAGCACGCCTTGGCGTAGAGCGGCTGCATGTTCGGGTGTTTGACCCGATACTGGCCGTTGAGCTGCTTGACTACCAGTTCGCTGTCCGAGTACACGGTGAGCATCTCGCATCCCCGCGCACGCGCACTCCGAAGCCCCCAAAGCAGCGCCTCATACTCGGCGATGTTGTTCGTCGTCTCGCCAAGGAAGCGCCCGCCACCGCAGATGCGTGCACCGTTCGCGTCGGCGAGCACGAAGCCGGCGCCCGCTGGCCCGGGGTTTCCTCGCGCACCTCCGTCGGTGCGAAGAACGCAACGACCGCCGGTCACTCCGTGCTCTCCTCACCGCGCACGACAAGCAGCCTACGACAAGCGGGGCAGATCGCGACCTCGGGACCGGCGTGAAGCTCCTCGAGGCGCTCAGCGGGCAGCTCCATGTGGCAAGCTGTGCACGAAGCCCCAACAAGGAGTCCGACGCCGATTCCCGACTTCGCTTCCTTGAGCACCTCGTACCTGCGGTACAACTCCGCATCGATGGCCTTCATGAGCGTTGCCCGCTCCTCGCGCAGGCGCGCTACCAGGGTCTGGATCTCGCCGCCCTTGGCAGTGAACTCCTCTACAAGCGTCGCCTCGCGCTGACCGAGTTGCTCTAGAGCCTGCTCGACCTTGGCTATCTGACCTGTGGCCTTCTCCTGGCGCTCCATAAGCGCGAGCGCCTCCATCTCCAGCTTGTCCTTACGCCTCTTGAGCGCATCGAGTTCTCGGGAGAGGTTCTGAAGTTCCTTGGGATTTGTGACCTCGCCCGACATGATCTTCTTCTGCTCCGAGGAGATCTTGTCGTCGACCCCGGAGATCTCATCCCCGTTCTTGGCAGCGGCGCGCTCGAGACGACCCACGAGCTGACCGGCCTTGGCGTGGAGTATCTGGACCTCTCGCGTCTTCTTCCGAAGTTCAAGAATCGCGCGCTTCTCGGGCATCTCGTCGAGCTTGCGCTCTTCACGGACGATCTCGAGATCTATCTCCTGAATCTTGAGCAGAATGCCCGGTTGATCCATCAAGCCCTCCTCAGGGTACCCACCATCCGCAGCGGGCGCCCTCTTCCTGTACGAGAGTCCCGTCAAGTCCCGGCGTCGCCCTCACGGCGGCCGCCAGGACCGGTATCAAAGGCCATTCCGTCACATCGTGACCGGCTTCCACCACCGCCAAGCCTGCGGCGACAGCGTTCAGGGCATCATGGTACCGCACCTCACCGGCTAGCAGTACGTCCGCGCGCGCCGCAATCGCATCGCCGATGAGCGAGCGACCGGACCCTGTGGCGGTCGCCACTCGACCGACGGGTGAGTCCGGATCGCCCCAGACCCGCGGCCTGCAGTCGAACACGTCGCGCACCCGCTCGGCGAACGAGCGCAGCGTCGCCGGCGACGAAAGCGACCCGACCCTCCCCATCCGTGCTGCGCCCCGGGCGATCCTCACCTCGGATGCGACTACGACCGGCTCCTCATACGGATGTGCGGCCACCGCGGCCGCCATGACCGCACCCTCGGCGGCCGGCGCCACAACAACCTCAAGGCGGTCCTCGGCAGACTCGACCTGCTGGCCACTCGTGCCGACATGCGGCGCGCTTCCGACCCGCGGGACGAACGTCCCGGTACCTGCCAAGGAGAACGCGCATCCCTCATAGAGGCCGATGCGTCCACCACCCGCTTCGCGCATGGCCGCGAACACAGCCGTTCTTGCGTCGGCCGGGACGTAGACGGTCACCAGCGACATCGTCTGCGTGGAACGTTCCAGGGGCTCCGCATCGACCAGCGAGAGGGCGTCAGCGAGCACGCGCGCGCCTGCGGGCGCGCGATCCAGATTCGTGTGCGCGGAGATGATGCTCACACCGGTCGACAGCGAAGCAACTGCGGCATCCATACCCTGGCCCGCGACAAGCCGCCGCGCCGATTCGAGGTACGGAGGATGGTGCGTGACCAGGAGGTTTGCTCCCGCTTCGCGTGCGCGGTCGACCGCCGCCTCGGTCGCGTCGAGCGTCACCAGCACGCCGGAGACGGCCGCTGCACCATCGCCGCAAACGAGGCCCACGTTGTCCCACGGTTCCGCCCATTGCGCGGGCATCGCATCCTCGATCGCGGCGACAACGTCCGCGACCCGCACCGGTCCGCTCATAGCGCGACCTCCCTCATCCGGCGACCCTCGAAGTACACCGCGCCGCGGTATCCGACCGACAGCAGCACATCTCGCACAGCCTCGAAGCCGTGTCCGACCTCGAGCGGCTGGTGAGCGTCCGATCCGATGGTCACCGGCACGCCACACCTGAAGCACGCCTCGAGGAACTCCTTGGCTGGGTATATCTCGGCGCACGGCTTGCGCATACCTGCCGAGGAGACCTCGACTGCGACGCCGCCTGCCGCGAAAGCCTCGGCCGCCTGTTCGTACAGGGCGACCGGTGCGACCGCGGGCACGTGACAGAACTTCTTGACGAGATCGGGGTGAGCGATGACGTCGAAGACACCGCTTCGAGCGGCTGCCGAGATGTCGGCGAAGTAGCGCTCCCAGACAGCGTTCACATCACGACCCTCCCAGCTGTCAAGGAGGTCTGGATCGTCGAACGCCCACCCGTCGATCATGTGAACGGATCCAAGAACAACGTCTACGCGAAACGCCTCGAGTACTTGCTCGAGCAGGGCGACCTGGGACGGCATCCAGTCGACCTCGAAGCCGAGCAGCACCTGGACGTCTTCGGCGTCGCGCGCGGCCGTGCGGACTTCGTCAGCGTAGGCGGGGATCTCCTCGGCAGACATCGAGTAGTCACGCGCCCGCGGGAAGTCGTCGGGGAGCGGTAGGTGTTCGGTGAACGCGAGAACGCCCACTCCCCCCACACGGGCGGCGAGCACGTAGTCGGCGACAGTCCCCTGTCCGTGCCCGCAGCGGGCGGTGTGGATGTGGCAGTCCATCTTCATTCGGCCGCTTCGACCACCCCTCCACCTACGACAGTGTCTCCTTCGTAGCATACGACAGCCTGACCCGGTGCCACACCGGCAATCGGCTCCGACAGCTCGATGTCCAGCGTGTCTCCTGCGCTGCGTACGCGCGCCCGAACCGGCACCATACGGTAGCGAGTCTGAACGTCGACTTCCGCCTCGGGAGAGTCGGATCGCCAGACCGCTTCCGCGGCAATCACGCGCGTTGCCGCCAGGTCAGACGCGGGGCCAACGACTACCTGGTTCTCGGCCGCGCGCAGTGCGGTCACATACAGCGGCTCGGCTCCGGCGATGCCTAGTCTCTTGCGCTGCCCGACGGTGTAGTGTGCAAGCCCACGATGCATGCCAAGGACATTCCCCTCCGCATCCATGATGTCTCCGGGTTCGCCCGCCTCCGGGAATCGTCCTACGATCAGTGGCACGTGCTCTCCGGGCGCGCAGAAGCATACTTCCTGGCTCTCTGCACGGGAGGCGGAGGGGAGGCCGTGGGTGGCGGCGATCTCCTTCACTCGCGACTTCTCGAAGTCGCCCAGCGGGAAGACGACCCGCCCGAGCTGGTCCTGGGTCAGTCTGTACAGGAAGTACGACTGGTCCTTGGCACGGTCCACACCCCTGGCCAGTCGGGGCATCCCCGAATCGCCCGGGACGACACGCGCGTAGTGTCCGGTCGCGAGAAGGTCGGCACCGGCCGCGGTCGCCTTGTCCAGGAGCACACCGAACTTGATGAGATCGTTGCAGCGGATACACGGATTCGGCGTACGTCCGGAGGCGTACTCCCGGGCAAAGGCGGAGACGACTTCTCGCTCGAACGCTTCGCGAAGGTCCCACGTGTAGTGCGGTATACCAAGGACGCCGGCCACGCGGCGTGCGGAGAGGACTGCATCCGTCCCGCAGCATTCGCCCGGTGCGTCGCCCTGGGGCAGGAGCTGCATCGTGATGCCGGTGACGTCGTGCCCGGCCCCGTGCAGAAGTGCGGCAGCGACCGACGAGTCAACGCCGCCGCTCATCGCCACGAAGACTCGTGCCATAGAGAGGGCTACTCCTCAGGGACTTCGCAGGCCTCGTCGTGCTCGATGGCGTGCGGATCGAAGTTCGGGTCATCGTGCGCAAGCCCGCCGGAGATGGGTTCGCGTCCGTTCTTCACGAGATAGTCGTCGACTGCGGCCTTGAGCCCGTCGGTCGCAAGCACCGAGCAGTGCATCTTGGCCGACGGAAGCCCGCCGAGCTCGTCGGCGACCTGCCTCTTGGAGATGGCGACGGCCTCCTCGAGGTTCATCCCGCGGGCCATCTCGGTCACGATGGAACTTGTCGCGATAGCTGCACCGCAGCCGAGCGTCTGAAACTTCACATCGGAAACCCGGTCGTCGTCCACCTTGATGGAGATCTTCATGATGTCGCCGCAAACCGGATTACCCACCTCCCCGATTCCGTCGGCGTCCTCGATCACGCCCACGTTGCGCGGGTTGTTGAAGTGGTCCATCACCTTGTCGCTGTACAGCACGTCTTCTCCTTGGGAACGGGTGGTCTCGGCAGGCGGGCCTATGCGCCCGAGCCGTACATCTTGGCGTAGACGGGCGACATAGCCCGCAAACGTTCGACGATCGGGGGGAATTCGGTCATGAAGTAGTCGACATCCTCTTCGGTCGTGAACCGGCCGACCGAAACGCGAAGCGATCCGTGCGCGAGCTCGGGCGGGCAACCTATGGCCAGCAACACGTGGCTCGGTTCGAGCGAACCCGACGAGCACGCCGAACCCGTGGAGACCGAGATGCCCTTGTTGTCGAGCTGCAGCAGCATCGCCTCGCCCTCGATGCCCTTGATGATGAAGTTCGCGATGTGTGGCACGAGACGCGAACGGTCTCCGTTGAGCACGGTGTTCTCGATTCGGCCAAGGAGCTCGTCGACGAGGCGATCTCTCAGAGCTGCAAGCCGGGGCGTTTCCACCGCACGCTCCTCGGCCATGATGCGGAGCGCTGTCGAGAAAGCCACCGCGCCGGCGACATTCTGTGTACCGCTCCGGCGCTTGAACTCCTGTCCCCCACCGATAAGCATCGGCGTGATCGGGGTGCCCTTCTTCACGTAGAGGGCGCCAATGCCCTTGGGGCCATAGATCTTGTGAGCCGAGAATGATGCCGAGTCGATTCCGAGCTGTGCCACGTCGAAGTCCATCTTGCCCACAGACTGGATGGCGTCTGTGTGAAAGAGCGCGCCCTTGCCGTGTGCTACGTCGGCAAGTTCCTTGATGGGCTGAATCGTGCCGAGCTCGTTGTTCACGTGCATCACCGAGACTATCGACGTGCGCTCGGTGACCAGCTTGGCCAGGTCCTCGGCGTGAATGATCCCATCGGTACGCGGCTGGACGAGCGTGACCTCGTACCCGTGCTTCGCGAGGTACTCCGCAGGACTGAGGACCGCCTTGTGCTCGAATGCCGACACGATGACCTGATCGCGTCCGGAGCGTGTCCGGACGGCGTCTGCTATCCCAAGGACCGCGGTGTTGTCCGCTTCGGTTCCGCAACCGGTGAAGAGCAGCTCGTTCGGATGCGCGGCTCCAATGAGCTCCACGAAGGAGTCCCGCGCCACGTCGAGGGTCTTGAAAGCACTTCGACCGAGCTCGTAGAGACTATTGGGATTGCCGTACTGCTCGGTGAAGTACGGGAGCATGGCTTCGACGACGCGCTTGTCGACCGGCGTAGTCGCAGAGTAGTCCATGTACACGTTCCGTTCAGCCATCAGTCCTTCTCTCCTGTTGTGACGGGGACCTCAGCGGCGAGCATGCTCGTCTGCGTGGACGCAAGAGCCGCGAGGTTGTGAGACTGGAAGACATCTCGTAGCGAATCAGTAGCGGCACTCCAGACCCGGGAGGCCGCGCACGAATCCCCACGGCCGCACGCGGCTGCCCTCTCGGAGTCGCACACCGTGGACACGAGCGGACCTTCGAGCGCTTCGACCACATCCAGGACGGTGACGTCCTCCGGGGATCTGGACAGGACGAATCCGCCGCGAGCGCCACGCGCTGCCGTCACCAGGCCGGCCTTTCGCAGGCTCACAAACAGCTGCTCCAGGAACTTGCCGGGGATCGCCTGCCGCTCGGATATCTCGCGCGCGCTGACCGGACCGTCGCCACAGCGACATGCCAGATCGATCATCGCAAGAAGGCCATACTCGCTCTTCGCCGTAAGTCGCACGCGGGCACCATCCAGTGGGATTCAATTCATACTCATTCGGTATGATATCGAAGATATGCCCGTCCGAACGGTGTGTCAAGGCGTGCTAGGCGTCGTCGTCAAGCACCGCATCGGTGGCTGCCGCAGCCGAACGAACGATAGACAGTAGCTCGCCAACGTCCACATCGGCTGCAGGCGTCAGCAGGGCGAGCGCCGCCCGGTGATCCACTACCTCGGCGTTGCAAAGCAAACGAGCGAAACGCAGGTTGTCCAAGGAGATCGTGCGCACTGTCTCGTAGGCGCGCCTCTGCCGGATCGCCACCTTGAAGACGTCCGCCGTTTCCTGCGTGTCTACCACGACAAGCGTCGATGAGTCCGGGCCCGCATCGGCACGACGGCGCTCCTCCACCTTGTCGATGAAGTCGGCGGCGGCGGCAAGGGAGACCGGCCGATGCACCGCCCGGGTCACGACGGTGAAGCCCGTCGGAGACGCCCACGCGCCATTCGGGTGCACGTCGAAACCGAGCGCCGACCCGAGCCCGCTCACAAGCTGCCGCATCTCGCCTCGCGCACGAGCGTCGTCCGCTTCGTGCGGTGTTGGCTGGGAGATGAGAACACCCGGCATTGCCTGAACGGTCTCAGCCCGAGCGGCTCGCACCGCCGAACCGTCTGCAAGGTCCCGGACATCGGTCACGAGAGCCTCGCGAGCGTTCATGGTCAAGATCTCGGCAAGCCGGGGGTTGTGCACCTTCAGGCTGACGCCGAAGACGTCGAGTACCGTCGCACCATCAGTCTTCTCGCGAGCATCCCCGGAAGCACCACGCGCTTCCTCTGCATCGGATTCCTGTCCGTCGAGTGGCGATACCATACGTTCGTCCCCCGTTCGCCGACGTCACAAAGGCCTAGCCGGTCATTGTCGACCGTACACATCGTACACGCGACCGCTGGCTCGAACCAGCATTCCGTCCGTCGAATAGAACATACTATCGCTTGTTGACCCCACACCCTTCTGATAGGTTGTAAATCCGCCTTCGGGCGAGATTTGGTGCCTGGTCCACGGTTGATAGCCACAGGGTGGCGAGAACCCAATGGACTTCAGAGGGAGCCCCGACGCGTCCGGCAATGCTCGGGGCTTTCTCCTGTCAGGCGATCGCCTTCATGAGATTCACCATCTCGATGGCCGCCAGCGCCGCATCCCAACCCTTGTTCCCCGACTTGGTTCCTGCGCGCTCGACAGCTTGCTCGATGGTGTCTGCCGTGATCACGCCGAAGATGACCGGCACACCAGTATCGATCGAAGCCTTCGCTATTCCCTTGCTGGCCTCGGATGCGACGTACTCGAAATGCGGCGTCCCGCCCCGGATAACGACTCCCAGAGCGATCACCGCGTCGTAGCGACCCGAAGCCGCCATCTGCTTCGCGACAAGGGGAAGCTCAAAGCCGCCAGGCACCCAGGCGACATCGATGTCCCCCGCAGATACGTCGTGGCGCTGGAGCCCGTCCTGCGCTCCGCCAAGGAGACGAGTGCTCAACAGCTCGTTGAAACGACTGATGACGATGCCGAACTTGCACCCGGTTCCAATCAGATTGCCTTCGAACGTGCTCATGACTGTTCTCCGATCTCCTCGGCATCCGTCAGGGTTAGACGGTGGGCCATCTTCTCTCGCTTCGTGCGCAGGTACTCGACATTCTGTGGGCACGCAGGTACCTCGAGCGGCACCTGCTCGCTGACTTTGAGCCCGTAGCCTTCGAGGCCGACGATCTTGGTGGGGTTGTTCGTCATCAGGCGCATCGACGTGAGTCCCAGATCTGCGAGTACCTGGGCGCCGATGCCATAGTCTCGCAGGTCCGCCGGGAAACCGAGTGCCTCATTGGCCTCGACGGTGTCGGCACCGCGCTCCTGCAGTTCGTACGCGCGCAGCTTGTTCGCAAGTCCGATACCCCGACCTTCGTGGCCCACGATGTAGAGCACCACGCCGTGGCCTTCTTCCTGGATACGACGCATCGCTTCTTCGAGCTGAGCACCGCAGTCGCAGCGCAGCGAGTGGAACACGTCACCGGTCAGGCACTCTGAGTGCACTCGAACGAGCACATCGGGCCTGCCGGCGACGTCGCCTGCCACGAGCGCCATATGCGTCGAGTCGTCGACCCGCGACGTGTACCCGTGGGCGATGAATTCGCCGAAGCGAGTCGGAAGGCGGACTGTCGAGGTGCGCTCCACCAGGCGCTCGGTCTTGCGCCGATAGCGGATGAGGTCCGCGACGGTGATCATCTTGAGCCCGTGCTCGCGCGCAACGGCTTCCAGTTCTGCGCGACGCGCCATCGTGCCGTCGGGATTCATGATTTCGCAGATGACACCGGCGGGATACAGCCCGGCGAGTCTGGCCAAGTCCACAGCGGCCTCGGTGTGCCCGGCACGCTCGAGAACGCCCCCGGGCTTGGCCCGGAGCGGGAACACGTGTCCGGGACGCGAGATGTCTTCGGGACCGGTTTCCGGGTCGATCGCGGCCGCGATGGTTGCAGCCCGGTCCGCCGCGGAAATCCCGGTCGTGATGAGGCCCTTGGCTCCAATCGACACATGGAAGGCTGTGCCCTGCGCCGAGGTGTTGTCCGATGTCATGGGTGGGATGCGCAGTTCGTCCAGGCGCTCCCCTGTCAGCGGCAGGCAGATGAGCCCGCGACCGTGCGTGGCCATGAAGTTGACGGCTTGGGGCGTGACCTGTTCGGCGGCCATGACGAGGTCGCCCTCGTTCTCGCGATCCTCATCATCGACCACAACGAGCATCTTGCCATCGCGAATGTCAGCGATGGCCTCGTCGATCGGCGAGAACGGCGAGTGCCCGGTCGGGTCGGACTCGTGATCGGTCATCGTCCCTCCGCGAATTCTTTGAGCATGTCGCCGAGACCACGGCGTCCGGGTCGCGCCGCGTCGGCCTCATCACCGGTATACAACGCAACGAAACGCTTCACGTACTTGCCCATCATGTCCGCCTCGATGTTGACGGCCGTCCCTGTCTGCTTCTCGCCAAGAGTCGTGAGCTGCTCGGTGTGCGGTATCACCGCTGCCGCGAATCCGTCATCGCGGGTCTGGGCGACCGTAAGCGAGATGCCGTCTACCGCAATGGATCCCTTGGGAACCACGTACTGCATGATCTCCGGCGGCGCAGAGAACTGGTAGATGGCGGAGTTGCCCGAAGGGTGGCGCATGACGAGAGTGCCGACGCCGTCTATGTGCCCGGTGACCATATGCCCGCCCAGCCGGTCGGAGAGCCTGAGCGCGCGCTCCAGATTCACCTTGCCTCCCTGCTGGAGGTTCTTCAGCGTCGTGAGCTCAACGGTTTCCTGACTGACGTCAGCCAGGAATGCGCCGCGAATGAACTTCACCACCGTCAGACACGCGCCATCGACCGCGATCGAGTCTCCTATTGCCATGTCACGGCCGAACTCGGGAGCGTACACCTCGATTCGCATTCCACCGCCCGTACGCTCCGCGCGCGTGATGATGCCCTGCGATTCAATCAATCCGGTGAACATCTACTCCCCTTTCTCAGCACTCGATGGTGCGGTATCGGTGGGCCGCCACACGGTGACAGCGTCGCGGCCAACGATCCCGCACTCGCTCGCCTGCATGGTTCTCTCTAGTGCATCACGTTCCCCCTGAGACGCTGCACTGAACAGTGTAGGCGCTTCCGCCCCTGCCATCCCGCCGCCGTGAATGAACACAAGCTCGTCGATCGCGTGCTCCTCCCAAAGCGCCGAAAGCAGCCGGGGCCCGGCCTCGATAAGCAGATGCGTCACCCCAAGCCCGCCAAGGACGTCCAGGGCAGCGCCGATCCCACCGGGAGGGTCGAATGCGAGAGTCTCGATTTCTGTCGCAGCCGTGGTGCCAGCCGGTAGTAGTGCAATCGCACGGCCCGCACCATCACGGAACAGGCTCGCGTCCGGCACGCCGGCCCGACCCAGGATGACTCGCAGGGGCTGCGTTTCCGCAGGGGCGCCGTCTGACTGTCGGACTAGGAGCGAAGGATCATCTACACGCGCGGTCTCTGCACCAATGAGCACAGCGTCGGCAGCAGAGCGAAGTCTCATGGTGAGCTCGCGGGCGTGCGTGCCGGTGATGGTAGTCCTCCGGCCCTGAGCCAGAGTGGCTTTGCCGTCCAGCGACAGCGCCGCCTTGACCTGCACGAACGGCCGCCCCGTCCGCAGCCAGTGCAACCACGATTCGTTCTGGATCTGGAAGGGTGCAGGTTCCTGTTCGAAGTCGACTTCGACGTTGGCCTCTCGCAGGCGCACCGAGCCCCCGACGGCGACGGGGTTCGGGTCGGCCATCCCAATGACCACACCCGCGATCCCGCGCGTGATGAGCGCCTCGGAACACGGCGGTGTCTTCCCGAAGTGATTACAGGGCTCGAGCGTCACGTACGCGGTCGCACCCGATGCGCGCGGGCCTGCCTGCGCCAGGGCAACCGCCTCCGCGTGCGGCTCGCCCGCGCGTTCGTGGAAGCCCTCGCCCACGATCTCGTCGTCCTGCGCGATAACGCAACCGACAAGCGGGTTGGGTGATGTGGTGCCTCGGCCACGCTCTGCAAGCTCAAAGGCGCGCCGAAGCATCGGGTCTGAGATAGAGGACGACACGTCAGTGAAGAGACGCACGGGTGCTACGACCTTCCTTCTCCCATCCGGACTGTGACCGTCGGCTCCGGAATCTCACCGGATCGGCCCCTTTCGGGGTTCGCGGGCTTTCACCGCCGGTGGGGAATCTCACCCCGCCCTGAAGAAAGTGCAGGTCGCAGTGTAGCACACCTGCCAAGGAGATGCGGCACGGACGCCCGGTTGGTCCCACACGCTATCATCGTTCCATGGACAACTCGCACACCACACCCGACCCCGACGCACTCGTCGAAGCTCTCGAAGCCGAGGAGAACTCGCGCGCCGTTGCCGCACCCGTCGCCGGCCTCTGGCGCGGGACGCTTCAGTGGGTGGTCGGGTTGGCCGCGGTCGCCCTACTCGCCTATTTCACCTACGCCCGCGCGGGCTGGGTGCCGTTCCTCTCCGGCGTCGACCTCGGCATCCACGAGTTCGGGCACATGATCTTCATGTGGACACCGCCGATCATTGTGTGGCTCGCCGGTTCCGTGGTGCAGGTCCTGGCACCGGCGGGGCTGGCAGCGTACTTCGCTATCCGGCGCGACACGTTCGCCGCGATCCTGATGACCGCCTGGACCGCTCAATCGCTCAACAACGTGAGCGTCTACATCTACGATGCCACGCGCCTGAAGCTCAACCTGTGGGGCGACGATGGCTCCAAGGCAGGCCACGACTGGGCCAACATCCTCACCAGGCTCAAGCTGATCCCCGCCACCGACCAGATCGCGTACACCGTTCGGGGGTTGTCGGTTGTGGCGTTTGCGCTTGCGGCCGCTCTCGCGATTCGCGGTCTTGCGAGGCCGTACCTCGAGGCCAGGCGCGCAGCGCAACTTGAGGCCCGCATGCGCACACTCCCCGTCCGCGAGCCGAGGAACCGCCCGCCGGCGTGAGACAGGTCGCCGCCGCGCCTACCCGCGAAGCAGCTCCGCGAACTCCGCTGGCGTCACGATATCCAGCGACTCAACTCGCGCCATCAGCAGCCGACGGTCGCCGGTGACCAGATGGCTCGCCTCACCCCGAACCGCCGTCTCGACTACCGGGTTGTCGCCAGCGTCCTCGCACCACAGCCGCGAGGCTTCGAACACCGGCACCATCTCGGCTGCCCGCGCGATAGCGAGCGCCACTCGATCGACCTCGGCCGGATCCAACCCGAGCTTCGCGCACATGACGCGCCTGAACTCCTCGATGATGTAGGGCGACGAGACGTTCGCGAACGCCCCACGACGCGACACCGCAACGAGGTCACTCGGGACTCCGCTCGCGATGACCGCGCTCACGAGCACGTTCGTGTCGAGCACTGCGCGACTCACTCAGACGACTTCCCGTAGCGCTCGTCCTCGACTGCGGAGGCCACGTCCTGCTCGGTGATGCCGTTCGCATCCGCCTGCTGACGCAGCCGCTCGCACATCGCTTCCCACGTCCCGGCGACCGGCTCGATCACTACGCTGTCCTCGCGGACGACGATGTCGACCTCGGTACCCTCTTCAAGCATGAGTTCGTCGACCACCTCGTACGGGATGGTGACCGTCATGCTGTTTCCGACCTTGCGAAGCTTCACGCGCATGGTGCTCCTCCCAGCTGTATACGTTCAGTATACACGCCAAGGAGAACCCGTACACCAGCGCTGCCCGCCCTCGCCCTACCCCCGGGCAGCCCCGCACCATACGCACGCGTCCCTGTGGACGCAGATCACCGCGCCGCACTCCGGGCACGCCCAGCGCTCCCGCTCGAAAGCCACGAAGGCCTCGATCCCTTCGTCGCGGATGCGCTCGAGGTTCTCGAGCATGCTCATCCCGTACTTGGTGCGATATCGCTTGTCGAGTCGTCGCAGCCGCGCGCACGGGTACTTGGAGCACTCGAAGCAGAAGCCGCTCTCGTTCGCAGCGATCGTGTCGCAGTTCCGGATGATGCACGTGTCGCAGTACGTCGGCAGAGCGCCCTCGCCTCCCCTGCAGCCACCGCAGGGATCCTTGTGCCTGAGGAGACCGCTGCACAGCCCGCAGTTCATCCCGCAGGGCGCGATCAGTGCCGCAACGAGCGAGTCCGGGTATGTCGTCTCGCGAAACTTCATGGCCACGTCCGTCCCCGTCCTCCCCCAGCACTACGACATGAGCTGCAGGACCGCGTCACGTATCCGATTGACGTTCGGAAGCGTCCGATCTTCTGCATCGCGCGCGTAGGGGATCGTCTCTCGCGTACAAACGCGAGCGAAGGACGCCCGCAGACCGTTCTCGGCAACGACCGCCGCAAGCTCGCCCGACAGTCCGAATCCCTCGTAGTCCTCGTCGACCACAAGCAGCCGTCCCGTGCGCTCGACCTGCGCACACACCATCTCCGTGTCCAAGGGCGAAACGGTCCGAAGGTCGACCACGGCCGCGGACACACCTTCGCTCGCAAGCATATCCGCGGCCTCAAGCGCGCGGTGCACGCTGACGCCCACGCTCACGATCGTCACGTCGTTGCCCTCGCGCCGAAGCACGGCCTTCCCGATGGGCGCAGCCTGCCAGGAGTCCGGCACCGGTCCGCGCGTCCCGTCAGCAGGTACGTCGAACGTCACGTTCTTTCGCCCACCGGACCCAAGGAACTCCAGACAGGACTCGGAAAGCAGCTTGTGCTCGAGAAAGACCACCGGTCCCTCGTGCTCGAGGGCCGCGAGCATGAGCGCACCGGCGTCCGCCGGCGTTGAGGGAACGACCACCGTGAGTCCCGGGATGTGCGCCAGCCAGCCCCACAGCGACTGTTCGTGCTGTCCTCCGTCACCGTAGCCCCCACCACAGGGCGCCCGAACCACGAGCGGCACCTTCCACGTCCCGCCGGAGAAGGTCTCGACCTTGGCGGCATGGTTGAGCAACGCATCCATACACACGCCAAGGAAATCGACCATGTAGAGCTCGACCACGGGCCGCAATCCCGCCATCGCCGCACCGACACCGGCGCCAAGGAACGCGCTTTCGCTGATGGGGGTGCCAAGCACCCGCTGACGCCCGAAGCGGACGAGGAGCTCCCTGCGCAGAAGCGGCACATCCTCGCCAAAGACGACGATCCGCGGGTCCTGTGCCATCGCCTGTCCGAGTGCGTCGTCGATAGCCGCGCCGAACCGCATCGTCTTCACGCGACCACTCCGTCCAGAGCGGAGGCGAGCGTGGCCGCGACGTCCGCTTCGATGCGGGCGTCAAGCTCCGATAGACGCTCCGGCTCGGTTGCAAGAACGGCCCGCACGCGCTCGATCGGGTCGTTGGCGGCCCTGCGACGCGGATCGCGCAGCGTGGTGAGGATCGCTAACATCACGTCTCGCACACCCGCCACGCGCTCGGACGCAGATGCCCCGCCCGCGCTGAAGAGCGAGCGCGTGACGCCCCAACCCACAGGAACCATCTCGCGCACGGGGTCGCGCACAACACGCAGGAGCATCAGGCCCAGGAAGTGGCCCTCGAGGTGGACGCAGTTGGCGTGCAGGAAGCTCGGGCCGCGTCCCGAACGCGCCCGCTCGACCGCCCGGTGGGCCGCCCGCCAGACGTCCTCGACGTCAAGTCCATCGGCCTGCTCGTAGTGGACGCCGAGCCCGCTGACCCGTTCCCGCATCGCGCCGCGAGTGGACGCATCCGGCTTCGTCGTGATCGCCCAGTCGTCGTCCTTGCACACGAAGAGCACCGGCAGCTCCCAGGCGGCCGCGAGGTTCAGGGACGCCATCAGCATGCCCTGGTTCATCGAGCCTTCGCCGAAGAAGGCGACGGCGACGGAACCGGGCCGGAGGTGTTGAGCCGCCAGTGCGAATCCCGCAGCTGCCGGGCCGGCAGCGCCGACGATTCCCGAGGATGCGGCCAGGTGCGGCTGCGAGAACAGGTGCATGTGTCCGCCTTGGCCAGCACAGAGCCCGTCGGATCGTCCGAGCATCTCGCGGATGAGAGCGATCGGATCGATGCCGCGCATCAGGAGGGCCGCCGTGCCGCGATGATCGAGCGCCATCGCATCTCCGTCGCGCAACTGGGACACCACGCCTGCGACGATGGCTTCCTCGCCGGTCCCCAGGTGCATCTCGCCCGAGATGAGGCCGTCGTTCCAGAGTCGAGCAACGGCCTCTTCGAACAGCCGGCTTGTCTTCATGAGCGTGTAGAGAGACCAGATGTCCGGGTCGTGTCCCACGAGTCCCGAGCCCCCTTGAGCGAACCTGCGCGGCGAAGCCTCCCCGGCCTCCGTCATGCCGAGCGTAGCTCGTACCGCCTGGTCTTGCTAGAAGACGCTCTTGCTTGACTTGAACGACTCCCAGTAGACGGGGAGCGACTTGACGCCGTAGAACAGGGCGCTGAAGTCGCGGTACCAACTCATGTTGCACGAATTGCACGCGACTTCCTTCAAGTCCTCCTTCTTCATGGTGAGCATGTTGCCCAGGACGTCGGGGAGCTGCATGCAGGGCCTCACGTCGAAGAACCAGTCGACGAACATGACACGATATCCGCCCAGGCATTGGTACCGCACCGTTGATGGATCCTTGAGGTAGCGCACGATGTCGTTCATGGAGGCGACCGAGTTCACGATGTTGTGCTTTCGTGATTTCTTGAGCTCCATGACGCTTTCGAGCGATTCCACGACCAGGTCGCGCGACAGGCTGATGCCCTCACCTCCCAGGGGATACACCACGGACTTGGAGAAGGTCGGGTAGTTGACCGAGATGAGGTCAAAGCCCATGTCGGTCGCTTTGCCGAACAGCTTCTCCATCTGGTCATGGTTGTTGTTCCATATGAGGATCGAGGCCATCGACTTGATACTGGTCTTGTGGATCTTCCTGACCGCGATCTCCATGTCCCGCATGATGTTGGGGATCCTTCTTGATTCCTCAAGCACCTTGGGGTCGTCCGAATCGAACGAGGGGGGTAGTCGGTTAGCTCCACCTGCCCCAAGATGTTGTGTCTCCTCACCACTCGTAGCCATGGGTGACTTCGGCCTCGGTGACGGGGACGGTGACCACGGCCTGCTCGAGGAGCCGGCGAAAGACCAGGCCGCGGTTGCCGGAGTTGCGCCGGTTGAACCGGAAGGTGAACTCCTCCAGATAGGATTGCAGGTGGACGGGATCGATCGAGCCGTGATGGGTGCCGAGGATCCAGCGTTTGAGCAGTGAGGCGACCCGGTGCACCCCGGGCATGGGAACGTCGCTGGAATCTCGAGAGGCCGACACCACGGTGATCCTGCGCGTGTAGCCGTGTCTGGGCAGTCCGCCGTACCCCTGCCAGCCGTCGGTGAGCACGACCGACCCGGACGCCACCACGTCGCAGACGAACGGCACGAGACTTCTGCCCGAGCCGTCGGGGACGTGACGCATCCGCACCCTCCCGAAACCCGTCGGCTGCTTGACCTCCACGGCAATCACGACGATGCACTTACGAGTCCCCCGACCCGGTCTTCCGCCGTGATCGACGCCTCCTACAAATACCTCGTCCACCTCGACGTCACCTTGCAAAGGCTCACGTTCGGCCCGCACCATCGCGACCCGATAGCGATGCAACATGACCCACGCCACCCGGTAGGTGGTGCCCAGGGTGTTTGACAGGGTCTGGGCGGACATACCGTTCTTCGCTGTGGTCAGATGCCAAGCCGTCTCAAACCAGGTGGTCAGCGGCGTACGGGTCTTCTCGAAGATCGTCCCCGCGGTCACGCTGGACTGGTGACGGCAGGAACTGCACACGAGGCGGCCCCGGGTCGCCCGCCATGGCCCGCCAACTGAGCCGCAGACCGGGCAGAAGAACCCGTCAGGCCAGCGGAGGCGCTCGATGTAGCGCAGACACGCCTGGTCGTCGGGAAACATCTCGACGAACCCCCGATAGGTGTCCGGGTAGTCCTCGCCCGCGACGAGTCGTCGGCTCATGGGAGCGCGATCAGCTGAATTGTCCACCACAACATCTTGGGGCAGGTGGAGCTAACCGACTACCCCCCTCGAACGATATCGAGATCATGTCATTGCCGGCCTCGCCAAGGAGCGCGAGCTTCTCATCGGTGACAAGCGAGGGTGCGGCTGCGAGAACCGAGTTGTGGACGTGGCGCGAAGTGCACTTCTTCACGAAATCCACGATGTGAGGATGCAGGAGCGGTTCGCCACCGGTAAGCGTGATATGGGATATGCCCATGTCGGCGAGATTGTCGATCACCTGGAGGGATTTGTCCCTGTCGGTGAAAACCCTGGGCCGCTGTTTCCATATGTCGCAGAAGGAACACCTGGCCACACACGCATTGGTGACGGCGAATTCCGCGAAGCGGATGTCGCCGGTCACGAAGTTCTTCATGGCGCTTCTCTGCTTTGAGCCCATCTTGCCGTCCTCTTGGTGAAGCTGCACATGGCCGAGGTTCTTCTGGTCGACGCCCGGGTTGGCCTGAGCGCGTACGCTATTTCGAGATCACCGTCACCGTCGGCGTCTGGCTCTGGAGCCCACCGCCTCCGCCGTATCCGAGAACCATTCCGACAACTTCGTATTCCAGAGGCGGATCCCCCAGGCTCTGGCTGAGTTCCTGGGTAGTCGACTCTCCCGAACGAAGCGTCACAGGAGGGATGGGCTCTGTGAGATACGGTCCGGTCAGTCCGATGCTGAAGTCATCCCAGGGCGCTCCATCGGCGCGACCCCGTAGACCCAAGAGGAGCTGATCCCATGTGACGTCGGAGCCCGACTCGTTGAACAGGACGAGTCGGTAGTCCCAGGCTCCCGCGGCCTCGAAGGTCTCCTGGGTCTCGAACACCAGCACGAACCCGTCGTTGCGCCCGACCGTCCGGATCCATCCGTCCTCGGGTCCGGTGGTGAGGTAGCGCTCGGACGGACCCGGTGGACTCTCAGGTGTTGCGTGGGGCGATGTTGCTTGGGGCGATGATGCGCACGCAAGCAGGAGGGTCGCCGAGAAGAGCAGGATGCTCGTCACAGCAAGGACACGGTGTCCCTTCACGTCCGTGGCTCGCGATCGGGCCTGTCGTCGGTGATCGCGCAATACGACTCGTAGTCGTCTCTCGCTTTCGCCCAGTCGAGATAGGCGTTCAGCCGCTCGTTCTCGACTGCGACAGACTCGATGTAGTCCGCGAGGTGGGTTAGCCTCTCGACAAACCACTTGAACCCGACCTTGCCGTCGAGGTTGAGGCGAATCGCCTCGATGAATGCCAGCGCCTCGTCCTTCGTGAACTCAGACACCTGTGTCAGCCCCACTTCCCGCAACGACACGTGGTCCTCGTTGCCGAGCACCGTTTCGGCTCTGTCCAACGTTGTTGCGTATGAGCAAACGCGAATGCGCCTTCAGGTCAGTCTACCTTCTGGCGTTCTGCTCGATGCGCTGGTCAGGCCCCAAGGATTTCATTCAACCCTTGGATGACATGACCGACGTCCTCCGGCGAAACGGTTCCGAGTTTGCGACCGATTCGCTGTACGGAGAGGGTGCGAATCTGGCTGATCTTGACCCATGAGGGTTTCGGGAGCAGCTGTGGATCCAGCTCAAGCGTGAGGGGGAAGCTGGCACGTTGCGGCTGGCTCGTGAGAGCGACCGCGATGACCGTTCCCGAGCGCTCGTTGAACACATCCGCGCTCAGGATGAGGACGGGGCGTTGGCCTGCCTGCTCGCGGCCGCGCGTCGGATCGAGGTCCGCCCAGCGAACCTCGCCCCTCAGTATGGCGGCCACTGATCGAGCTCCCCGCCCATACCCTCTTCTGCCAACGCCTGCTCGAAGGCCTGATCCAGCTTGGCACATTCACGCGCCAGGCGACTGTGCGACAGCCGCTCCAACTTCTCGTCGACCGCTTCTTGGATGGCCTGGCTACGGTTGGGGTAGCGATGATCCGAAACAAGCTTGTCCACGGCGCCGACCGTCCGCTCATCGAGGGTTATGGCTATCTTCGAACGTCCCATGGTGGCACCTCCGAGTATGATGGTATGTCATACCCTTCGACCGGTCAACCTTCGGCTGGCGAGAGACGGCCACCACAACCCGAAAGCAGCGTGCGCGCCGTGGGCCGAACGTTCTTGCGGTTCAGCTGCGAGCGAAGCGAGTCAGCTGGAACCGCGGGTTAGCCAAGGAACTGCGTCAGTCCGCTGCCCTCGCTTGGGACTCCGCCGCTTCGGCCTTGGCCCGGAACGTCTCAACGAGATTGATTGGCGGAAGCAGGAACGCCCCGTAGTGGCTGAGTGCTGTGACCTGAGCAATCTGCGCTCGCAGAAGGCCGTAGAGAATAGCACTGCCGTTTACGATGATTAGCCGAGCCTTGTCGACCTCTTCTAGATCCGCTGCTTCCAGATGGAAGAAGGCTCGCCCGACTATCTCTCCCGTGTAGGGAGTCCCGTCCGGGTCATCGTCAGAGAGGCCGAATGTCACGGTCAGCCGTAGTTGGTGTACATCCTCTTGCTCGGTGTGGAGCATGTGCTCTGGGTCAACGTCCATGGTTCCAGTGAACTCGTCTCGACGGTCGAAGCCCAGATTCGCCTCTACGAGCAACTTGTCGATGCGGTAGCCATCAAGCTGCAACGGCGAAATCATTGTCCACCGCCCCAACATCGAACACGCGCTCGTCAGCCGACTGATAGCAATCCAGGGTCAAGCGATCATCACAGGAGGACGTCGCGGTCTCGGGCTTTGTACTGAAGATGTCAGGGTGAGCCCAGATCGAGCGCATGAAGTTGTCCGCAACAGCAGACTGGAATACGGTGCCCTTCTCCCATCGGGTCACGCTCTTCGAACCGACGCCGAGAATGGCCTCCAGCTCAATCTGTGTGAGATCCAAGTCGGAACGAAGCTGGCGAATCTCATCAGGAGCGAGCAGGCCCTGGTCGTGGCGGGCCATCGCTACCGCCGAGGCCTGAATCCGGTCGATTTGGCCGGCGGGATGGAGTGCCTCGCCGCAGGCGCTGCACGCCTCATACGTGAATCCATCGACCTCGTATGACGCGTTGCGGAACTCAACGAGCACCGGGTCTGCTGAAGTGGCCAGCGCTTGCTCACCGCAAATTGGACAAGTACGCACCGACTGCGTCACCTTTTCGCTCATTGAAGCCTCCCCCTCGCGAACAACTAGTGAATCTCTCCGTCTTCACAGAAGTCGAGAACCACGATCGTGCAGCCATCCTCATCGATCACGAACTTGACGTATAGGCGTTCGCCCTCGTAGGTGGGCTTGTAGATATCCAACCACACGCCGTCTCTCTTGGTGTGCGCCTGTGACTTGAAGAAGTCGGACGAAGTGAGGTTAGCCACGCAATCCTCGATGTCGGACTCGTCCCAGCCATGCCGGGAAAGGACAGCCCCGACTCGCTTCGTCGCGTAGTGCTCGCCAGCAGCAATCTTGGCCTTCAGCTCCTCCAGCACGTAGTGCGGCCGGAACCTCTCTCGTTTACCACTGCCGAACGTCAACTCGACTCCATTCGCTGACAAGCTGTAGAGTCGAAGTCTGGACAAGGTAGCACGATGCTACCTTCTAGTCCATCCCCCGAATGTGTCGGCACCAAACCCCCACACCTTTAGTAGATGTGCTCTGACAGCGTAGCTGCCCCCACTGACACTGTCGAACCATCGTGATTCAATCGAGTCAGCAGTTCTCTGGCTAGTCACCATGAGATGGCCGGCCCGAATCCGCGTATAACGTGGATCATCCGCGGGAACACGCCCGCGGTGCCGACACACGGAGGGACCGGCCATGCAACAGCTTACCCATATCGGGCTGGACGTGCACAAGGAGACCA
>JAUXNU010000013.1 GCA_030682655.1 Actinomycetota bacterium
TGTATTCGCAGGATTCGGACACCGGAGACTCGAATCGGACGGGTCAGAAGTACACCGACAAACTGGGCGACTAAACGGTCGGAAGCATCCCCGCCCGTCCTGCCAAAGTGCAGAACACAGACTTCCTTGGCAAGTGTGCAGGCCAGTGGTTCAACGGTAGGCCGTTCCTACATCGCTCGGACGTGACCGTCGTGACGGCGGGAGCGACCACCACAGGTGTCGATGCGTCGCTCGACAGCGCGGGCTCGATCAGCGGCCGAATCTACGATCGTTGGACGGACGATCCTGCATACGCCTACGTGTATCTGTACGATGCGATGGACGGGCTCGGCGAACTCCACGAGGTCGCGTGGAAGGATACCCCCGATGGCGACTACGCGTTCGAAGGACTACCCGAGTGGTCTGACTACGTCGTAGCTGTCGATCCACCCGGCCCTCTCGGCATGCGTTACTACGACGACACCGACGACCCGGGCTCCGCGACCCCCTTCGGCGTGTTGGCCGGTGAGGATGTCACCGGCATCGACATACCGCTCGACATCACGCCGGATTCGACGGCACCCGGAACGCATGACGACGCGCTGGCGCTCTACTACAATGCGGCTTCGATCGAGGTCACCGCGAGCGACGACCTTTCGGGAGTCGAGCAGATCGAGTACCGGCTCGACGCCGAGGCGACCGCAACGGTGGCGGCGACATCGACAGTGGTAGCGACTTCCGCCGAAGGCTCGCACACGCTGCGGTACCGTGCCAAAGACCGCGCGGGCAACTACTCCGATCTCGTCGTGCGCGACTTCGACGTTGTCTACGACACAACCCCGCCGGAGCTGGACTACGCGGGCTGGGAGGCGTACCAGAGCGCGCCTCACACGACGATCGAGATGTTCGCGGTTGACGACATCTCCGGCGTCGCGCGTCTCTCTTGGAGGATGGACGGTGCCGCGACCAAGACCGTCGACGCGGACTACTACGGCGAAGTCATCGGTGGGCATGGCGCACATACGCTCAGATTCTGGGCCGAAGACATCGCGGGCAACGTGTCCGACGACATCTTGCTGGAGTTCTTCCTCGACGAGGTTGTTCCGACCGCGACCGATGACGCCGAGGACTACTACACAACCAGTCCCGCGCAGTTCACGGTGACGGGTGATGATGGGGTCGACGGCTCGGGCATTGAACACGTTCGGTATCGCATCGACGGCGCTGCGACTCAGACGGTGGATGCGTCCTTGGCGGATATCGAGGTCACGGGCGAGGGCGACCACGAGGTGGAGTACTGGGTAGTGGACATGGCGGGCAACGAGTCGGACCACGGGACAGCATCGTTCGTCATCGACCTCACCGACCCGACGATCTCGCACGATGGCTGGGCCTCGGCGTGGTATCCACGGGCGGCGGCGATCACCGTCGAGGCGGACGACGCCGGATCGCTGCTGCGGACGCTCAGGTGGCAGGTGGACGGCGGACCTGCGGAGACGCTCAACGGGCCGGCGAGTCACCTGGAGGACATTGTGGTCGCCGGGCTCGGTGCCCACACGCTACACATATGGGCCGAGGACATGGCCGGCAATACCTCCGAGGATACCTTCGACTTCGAGGTCTTCGAGCCGGACGCGGGCCGCGTGGCCGACAGCACCCGCTACTCGACGGCCGTCGCCATAGCCCGCGAGGGGTTCGATCCTGGTGGCGAGAAGCAGTGGCCGGGCGTCGTGAACGTGGTCATCGCGAGCGGGGACGACCGGGCCGCAGCCGATCCGCTCGCGGCGAGCGGACTCTGCTGGGCGTATGACGCGCCGCTGTTCCTCGTGAAGTCCACGAGTGTTCCCTCAGAGGTTGCCACCGCGATCAGGGAGATCGCCCGGGCGCGATCTGAGAACATCGCGATGTACGTCGTCGGAGGACCGGTCTCGGTACCTGACGCGCGAGTGAACGACATCGTGAAGGCGGTCGGGTCGGCGGAGTTCGTCACGACGACACCTTCGAAGATGCGCATCCTTTCGAGCGGAGGACGCTACGACCTCGCCAAGGCGATCGCGCTTTGCATGCGTGATGTGGCAGCTGCCGACCCGGAGAAGACGATGCCGTCCGTGGCGCTGTTCGCCAACGGAGCCGACCCCGCGAAGTTCTTCGATGCGCTCGCGCTTTCGCCGATCGCGGCGCACACGGGAGCCCCGATCCTGCTCGTCCAGCAGAACAGCGTCCCGTCGGCGACCTCCTCGGCGGTTGGTGCGCTGGGGCCTGCGACGAGGATCGTCGGAGGTGGGTCGGCGACGGTCTCCGAGACCGTGCGCAAGAAGCTCGGAGCACAACGGTGGGCGGGCGATACGCGCTACTCCACCGCGACTGCCATCGCTGACAAGGCCATCGCGAAGGGTTGGCTCGGCGCGCGCACCGTTGGCGTAGCCGCCAAGCTGCCCGATGCGCTCACGGGAGGGTCGATGGTTGGGGCTTCAGGCGGCGTGCTCGTACTCACTGACGGGAAGGCACTGACCCCGATCACGGGGTCCTGGCTCGCCGCGCACAGGAAGACGATCGATGACTGCTATGTGTTCGGCGGCACGATGTCGGTCGATCCGAAGGTGCTGACGGCCATCAAGGCGAAGATCGCGCCATAGAACCGCGGTTGATGCACCGGACGGCTGCTGTAGCGCTACCAGAGCTGGTAGAAACCGTCGCGCGACTCGATGTGTGCGGGGATGTCGAACAGCTCTGAGAGCGCCTCGTGCGTGAGAAGCTCACGTTTGCCGCCGTCGCGTGCGATGAGGCCGTCGCGAAGCATGAGCACGCGCGATACCTCGGGGATGATATCCGCGATGTGGTGGGTGACGATCACGAGCGTCGTCCCTGCTTGCGCGATGTCGCGGAGCGTCTCGATGAAGTGGTGCCGCGCGCTCGGATCGAGTCCGTCGCACGGCTCGTCGAGCACGAGAGCGCGTGGCTGGTGCACCAGCGCCCGGCCGATGAGCGCACGCCGGGCCTCTCCCGTCGAGAGCGTGTCCATCGTGCGATGAGCGATCCGCTCGATGCCAAGGAAGGCGATGGTCTCCTCGGCACGCTGGATCATGGCCGAGGAGAGTTCGTCCCGGCGGTAGAGCCCGATCGAGCCGAAGAAGCCCGAGAGTACGGTGTCGCGCACGGTGACGGCAAGGTCGTAGGTCTCCTGCAGGTCGTCGGATACGACGCCGAAGACCTTGCGTGCCTCGAACAGGTCCCATCGGTCGCGGCCTTGCATGAGCACTGCCGAGTCCGGGGTCCACACCGGCAGCACGTCGCGGGTGATCAGCTTGATGAGCGTCGACTTGCCCGCTCCGTTCGGGCCAAGGATGGCGGTGTGCTCTCCGTCGCGCAGCTCGAGCTCGTCGATGCGCAGGATCGAGCGGCCGTCTCGCAGAACGGTCGCATCACGAATCTCGAGCAACGGCGCACTCACAGCGGGCTCCCCGTGACGCCGAGGCCGTTGAGCAGGAACGCAGCACCGAGATAGAGCAGGAATGCGGCAAGCGAGCCGATGATGATGCGGTAGACGCGCGGCGTGAGCAGGCTCCGTCCCTTCGATACCGCGCCGATGACGAAGCCATACCAGGCCACATCGGCAAGTTCGTGGCCGAGGAAGAACGCCAGCACGCCGACGGGCCCGATCGCGAGACCGTCGGCGGCGAGCTTGACGCCGATGGTGGCCCACCACAGCGTCCAGTAGGGGGTGGAGAGCGACACGACGATGCCGCGCGCGATCGGCCCGAGCGAGGAGGTCTCCTCGGACGACTCGAGGTCTGCGGCGATCGAGCCGTTGATCGCGCCTCGCGCCAGTCCAGCGCCCATCCACACGAGCACACCGCCGCCGATGACGGCGAGCGCGGTCGCGACCGACGGGCGTGCGAGGAAGTGCTGCAGTCCGAACGCGAAGCCGATGATGAGCACGCCTTCGAGCAGCGCGTGACCGACGAGCATGAGTGCGGCCGAGAGGCGCCCGTGGCGGAGTGTGCGGGCGATCGTGACCGTGAGGTAGGGGCCGGGCGACATCGCGCCCGACAGACCGACGACGAAGGCCGCGAGCCCGAGCCTAGCCGCGGCTGTGAGGTCTGCAGCGTTCACGACGTGCGCTTCCGCTCGATCAGGTGCTCGTACAGGCCAAGGAGCGTATCGGCTGCGTCCCGGATGTCGTAGCGTAGGGCGTCGTCCCGCGCGGCGGTGCCCATGCGCTCGCGCAGTGCCGCGTCTCCGGCCAGCTCGACCATGCGGTCGGCGAACTCGCGCGGGTCCTCGGCGGTGAGGAAGCCGGTGGCGCCGTCGTGGACGGTGTCACCGACACCGGGGGAGCGCACGCCGAGGGCTGGCAGGCCCGCGGCCATCGCTTCAAGCACGACGAGCGGGTGGACCTCAGAGACCGACGCGGTCGCGAACACGTCCGCGGTCGCAAGAAGGTCGGGGACCTGGGAGTAGGGCATCATCCCGGTGAAGTGCACCCGGTCCCGCAACCCGTGTGCCCAGAGGCGCTCGGTCGCTTGCCCGCGACTGGGGCCGTCGCCGATGAGCATGAGTGCGATGCGTTCGTCGCGACCGGCGGCGTCGATGAAGGCGTCCACGAGCATCGGCAGGTTCTTTTCCGGCCCGAGGCGACCGAGGTAGCAGAACACGATCGAGTCGGCGGGGAGCGAGACGTCGCTACGGGTCGCGGGGTTCGCGGGTGCGGCGAAGGGTCGGGTGTCGATGGCGTTGGGCATGAGCAGCGCGTCGCACGTCACCCCGAACTCGCAGAGCCACTGACGGATGCCAGGCGACGGCGCGATCACGGTGTCGACCTGCGAGGCGAACCGGTGCAGGAAGCCGCGCAGGTAGGCCATGCGCAGCGGGCGCGGGATGAACCAGGCGTACGCATCCGAGTAGATGTCGTAGCGCGTGTGGTTCGTGAAGACGACCGGGACGCCGTGGGGACGACACTGTGCGAGCGCCACGCGTCCGGAGAGGAACGGGTGGTGTGCGTGCGCGATGTCGAGCGTGGGGATGAGCTCGCTGGCCTCCTTGGCAAGACCGTACCCGGCCTGCCAGCCGGTCTTGCCCCATGCCATCGCGGGCGAGCGGACCACGCCCGGCTCCGTGTCTACGTAGTCGCGGTTGCCGTAGGTCAGCACGAAGACCTCATGTCCGAGCTCCTCGAAGCGCTGCTTGTACAGCGCCATATGGTTCGTCACGCCGGACAGATGCGGCTTGTACATGTCGGCGAAGAAGCCGATGCGCAACGCGGGCCTCCTTGCGGCTGGTGGGAGCATGCTGGTTCGAGTAGAGTACGAACGTCGCCGCCCCGGCTCCGTGCCGAGGACGACGCTCTAGAGGCTATCAGTACCTGCGGCGAGGAGCCATACGTGCCGCTTTCCATCGGTATCGTGCCCGTCCCCGACACGCGACTCGCGTGTCTCGCCGAACTCGTGAACCCGCAGCAGATCGTGCCCGCAGCCCGTCGAGTCAGTTGACAAGAGTTTCGTCGAGTAGGGTCGATGGCGGGTTTTCGGGGCAATATCGCTGTTTCGGTTCACGCGAGGCGCACGCTCGACTAGAATGACGACACCGGGAGCGCGGCCGGGCCGTTGCGCGGCCCCGCGGGCGACCACATGCAGCCCTCAGTCGAACCAGGCAGCTCGCTGGATGATTTCCGCGGCAGTGGCCTGGTTTCGTCGTATCCGCAGCCCCGTGACCCGGCCGTAGCGAGGTAACCATCGCCCGCCAGGGCGTGCAGAACCGAGGAGGCAGCAGCGCTTATGGAGATCGAGATCGGACGGGGCAAGACCGCGCGTCGCGCGTACGGATTCGATGACATCGCAATTGTTCCGAGCCGCCGCACACGCGACCCTCGAGACGTGGATATCAGTTGGTCGTTCGCGTTCAAAGACCGGGAGTACAACTTCTCGGCGCCCCTTCTCGCCTCGGCCATGGACGGCGTGGTCGATTCGGCGTTCGCCGTCACCATGGGCAAGCTCGGTGGGCTCGCGGTCCTCAATCTTGAGGGCATCCAGACTCGCTACGAGGACCCCGGCCCGCATCTCGACGCCATCGCATCGTTCTCCCGTGACGAAGCGACCTCGCGCATGCAGCAGATCTACACCGAACAGGTGAAGCCCGAACTCATCACGAAGCGTGTTCGCGAGATCAAGGACGGCGGAGTGCTCGCCGCCGCGTCGCTGACCCCGCAGAACGTCGAGCGCTTCATCGGCCCCGCAATCGAGGGCGGGCTCGACATCCTCATCATCCAGGGAACCGTCGTCTCCGCTGAGCACGTCAGCAGCTACGACAAGCCACTCGACCTCAACGCATTCGTGCGTGACGTCGATCTCCCCACGATCATCGGTGGCTGCTGCAGCTACCAGGGCGCACTGCACCTGATGCGCGCAGGGGCCGTCGGCGTTCTCGTGGGCGTCGGCCCCGGTCACGCATGCACTTCGCGGCGCGTGCTCGGCATCGGAGTGCCGCAGTGCACCGCCGTAGCGGACGCCGCAGCCGCCCGCATGCGCCATCTCGACGAGACCGGCGTGTACTCGCATGTCATCGCTGACGGCGGCATGCGCACGGGTGGCGACCTCGCCAAGGCGATCGCCTGCGGTGCCGACGCCATCATGGTAGGCTCCCCGCTCGCCTCGGCGAGCGAAGCACCCGGCCGCGGCTTCCACTGGGGTATGGCGACCTTCCACCCCGAACTGCCGCGCGGCACGCGTGTCCAGGCTGGCGTCAAAGGCTCGCTCGAGCAGATCCTCCTTGGCCCGGCGCATGAGAACGACGGCACACGGAACCTCCTTGGCGGGCTGCGCACGTCGATGGCGACGTGTGGTTACGAGAACCTCAAGGCCTTCCAGAAGGCCGAGGTCATGGTTGCACCCTCGCTGCAGACGGAGGGCAAGATCCTCCAGCAGTCGCAGGGTGTGGGCATGGGCCGGTAGGGACGAGGCGTGTCGGGCTATCACGAGCAGCAGCAGGCGGTATTCGTCCTCGATTTCGGCGCGCAGTACGCGCAGCTGATCGCGCGACGGGTTCGCGAGGCGCGTGTCTACTCAGAGATAGTCCCGTTCGACATCTCCGCCGAGGAGATATCGCGCCGCGCACCGGCCGCGCTGATCCTCTCCGGCGGCCCGGCGAGCGTGTATGCCGAGGAAGCCCCGCACATGGATCCGGCCGTGCTCGGCCTCGGCATCCCGGTGCTCGGGTTCTGCTACGGGATCCAGGAGATAGCGCTGCACCTCGGCGGCGAGATTCCCAAGACCGACATCGGCGAGTATGGTTTCGCCGAGCTTGAGGTCATCGGTGACGGCGGCGAACTGCTCGCGGAACTCCCGGCGAAGTCGCAGTGCTGGATGAGCCATCGCGACTCGGTGGGCACGGCACCGGAGGGCTTCACCGTCACGGCGAGGACTGCCACGACCGCGGTAGCGGCGATGGAAGACGCGGAGCGCAAGCTGTTCGCTACGCAGTTCCACCCCGAGGTCGCGCACACCGACTTCGGGCAGCAGATCATCCGCACGTTCCTGCACGATATCGCCGGGATTCCGGCGTTGTGGACGATGGTCAACATCATCGACGAGACGGTCGACCGTGTCCGCGAGCAGGTCGGCACCGACCGTGTGATCTGCGGCCTGTCCGGCGGTGTAGATTCCAGCGTGGTGGCCGCTTTGCTGCACCGCGCCATCGGCGACCAGCTGACCTGCGTGTTCGTCGACCACGGTATGCTACGGCTCGACGAGGCCGAGCAGGTCGTTCGCACGTTCCGCGATCAGTTTCATATCGACCTCGTTCACGTCGACGCCGAGGACCGCTACCTTTCGCTGCTGGCTGGCGTGACCGACCCCGAGCGAAAGCGCCACATCATCGGCGAGGAGTTCTGGCAGGTCTTCTTCGAGGAGGCCACCAAGCTCGAAGGTGTGCGCTGGCTCGCCCAGGGCACGCTGTACCCGGATGTCATCGAGTCGGGCAACAAGACCGCAGCCAAGATCAAGAGCCACCACAACCTCATCCCGTTCCCCGAAGGCGTGCACTTCGATCTCATCGAGCCGCTCAGGGCGCTCTTCAAGGACGAGGTTCGCGCGGTAGGCGCCGAGCTCGGCCTGCCCGACGAGATCGTGCACCGGCAGCCGTTCCCGGGACCGGGACTTGCGGTGCGAATCATCGGCGAGATCACGCATGAGAAGCTCGAGACGTTGCGCTGCGCCGATGCGATCGTTCGCGAGGAGATCGGCGCCTGGGACACGGATCGCAGCGTGTGGCAGTACTTCGCCGTGCTGCCCGACATCCGCAGCGTGGGCGTGATGGGCGACGAGCGCACCTACGGGCACCCGATCATCATCCGTGCGGTCTCCTCGGCAGATGCGATGACCGCCGACTGGGCGCGCCTTCCGCATGATCTGCTCGCGCGAATGAGCAACCGCATCATCAACGAGGTCGAGGGCATCAACCGGGTGGCGTACGATATCACGAGCAAGCCGCCCGGCACTATCGAGTGGGAATAGCAGGGGCACGGGACTGACGGGACGTCGGGGAAGCCGGCGCCGCGAGTATCGAGGGTCCAGCGCGAGGAGAAGAACATGGCCGAGGACATGGAAGCCCAGGGCAAGATCGAAGAGCACCGGACACGCATCGACGAGATCGATTGCCAGCTCGTGAAGCTGCTCAACGCGCGCGCGGCCGAGTCGCTGGCGATACGCGCGCTCAAGCCGCAGGTACATTGGGGTCTGTACGATCCCAAACGCGAGGAGGAGATCTTCGCCAATCTGACCAGGTGCAACGAGGGCCCGCTGTACTCGGAGAACTTGCGCGAGATCTACGAGTCCATTCTTCACGTCATGAAGGAGCTGAGGGACTGATGTCTGCGGGGGGCGCGCAGGTCACCGGCGCTGTCGAGCGCGACGGGGCAGTCACCATCATCGCCGGGCCGTGCTCGGTCGAAAGCCGCGAGCAGATGCGCGAGGTCGCGGCGTGCTTGAGCGAGAACGGCATCCGGGTGATGCGAGGCGGCGCCTACAAGCCCAGGACCTCACCCTTCTCGTTCCAGGGTCTCGAGGAGAAGGGTCTCGTGCTCCTGCGCGAGGCCGCCGATGAGTACGGGCTGCAGGTCGTCACAGAGGTCACCGACTCCGCCCACGCCGAGAAGATCGCCGCCTACTCGGACATCCTGCAGATAGGCACGCGCAACATGGCGAACTTCTCGCTTCTCAAGAAGATCGGCGAGGTGACCGCAGAGTCCGGCAAGCCGGTGGTCTTCAAGCGCGGCATGGCGGCGACCATCGAGGAGTGGCTGCAAGCGAGCAACTACATCACCATGAGCGGCAACGAGAACGTCATCCTGTGCGAGCGGGGCATTCGCACGTTCGAGACAGCCTACCGCTTCACACTCGACATCGCGGCCGTGCCGGTGGTCAAGAGCCTCTCGCTTCTTCCGATCATCGTTGACGTGTCGCACCCCGCGGGTCGCGCGGACCTGGTGCCGGCGCTCTCGCGCTCGGCGATTGCTGTCGGAGCTGACGGAATCATGGTCGAGGTGCACCCGAATCCCCGCGAGGCGCTTTGCGACGGTCCTCAGTCACTCGACTTGGCAGGATTATGCAGCCTGCTTGAAGAACTAAAGCCTGTGGCGGAAGCCGTTGGCAGACACATCGGATAGCACAACAGGAACATGACGGCGGGCCCGTGAAGCAACGAACGGGACATGCAAGGCAACGAAGGTCGCGTCGTCACCTGGGGGAGTGCAGGTGACCGACCCGACCGTCAGGTTTTGTCCACACTGCGGCACTATCGGAACGCGCAGGCTTGGGCACTGCAAAGTGTGCAAGCTGGCGGTCTGTGAACGCTGCGGCAACATCCAGCATGTCCAGGGCGAAACCGAGATCGTGCACAACGAGTGTCTCAAGAATTCCGGCGACTCCTTCTCCATGATCAAGTTCGTGAAGTAGGCCGGCGGCCGCCTCCGCCAGTTCTTCCGGTTCCAGATTGAAGCCCTGGACGATGACGGTCGCGGCTCCTGTCTGCGCGGTGATGCACTCCCGTTTGTCACGACCCTTGGTGACATCGTGTTCGCTGCACCCTGCGGTGAAGGTGGCACCGTAGGCGTGCTGAGTGCGTGAGTTAGCCTTGTCATTCTCTGCGGTTTAGGCTATACAGGCCCCAGTGACTTCGCAGTACCTAATTCTGCGAGGAAGAGCGGTAGAATGAACGGGAGAGAACCATGTTTCGCAGCGCGGGACGTTTGCACCGGCATGGGAGGGGCGATCCTAATGACCGCGATACGGTCGTCGCTCTCAGAGACGGGGAGAGAGCAACGGTCATTGGCGTTCGCGGCGGCGGGCAGATGGAAGCGCGGCTCGTCAACATGGGACTTCGTCCCGGAAAGACCATCACGAAGCTTGCGGCGCTGCCCGGACGCGGGCCGGTGACCGTGGAGGTCGACGGATGCCGAGTGGCGCTAGGCCATGGGATTGCCCGCAAGCTGCTCGTAGAGCGGTCGAACGACCCCGGCTAGGAGAAACTCATGGGCGATGTGCCGTACCCCAGTAGGGTCGCCACTCTGGAGTCCGGCGCTCAGCCGAGAGTCCTCCTCGTGGGGAACCCGAACGTCGGGAAGAGCGTGGTCTTCTCCCGTCTGACGGGCGTGCGCGCGTTCTGCTCCAACTACCCCGGGACGACCGTCGAGTTCCTTGAGGGGGACATGCTCCTGGACGGCCGGAAGGTCCACGTGGTCGACGTGCCGGGCACCTACAGCCTCGAGCCGACGTGCCCGGCCGAGGACGTGGCGGTGCGCATGCTCGACGAGGGCGGCCTGGTCGTCAACGTGGTCGACGCCACCAACCTCGAGCGCAACCTGAACGTAACGCTGCAGCTGCTCGAGCGCGGGATCCCCGTCGTCGTCACCCTCAACCTCTGGGATGAGACGCGCCACCTTGGTATCCACATCGACGCGGACGCGCTCGCCGAACGGCTTGGCGTGCCCGTCGTGCCCACCACCGCCATCACGGGCGAGGGGATCAAGGAGCTGGTCGACGAGCTCGCACGCGCGAGCGGGTCGCCGCCGCCGAAGCCCGCCCGTTTCGAGGATGTCTGGTCCGAGATCGGCTCGATCGTCTCCGAGGTCCAGACAATCGAGCACAGGCACCACACCTGGCGCGACATCTTCGAGGACGTGAGCGTGAAACCGCGCACCGGCATCCCCTTCGCAATCGCGGTCCTCGTGGTCACCTTCCTCGTGATCCGCTTCATCGGCGAGGGGCTCATTGGGTACGTGATGGAGCCGGCGTTCGAGACTCTGTGGAGGCCCGTCGTTGAGGCCGTCTCGCGGGCGCTCGGGGGCGGGGGCTTCGTGCACGACCTGCTTGTCGGCTCGTTCGTGGTCGTCGACGGCACCAAGACGCTCGACTTCCTCCAGTCCTTCGGGTTGCTGACGACGGGTCTCTTCGTGCCGTTCGGCATGGTGATGCCCTACATCATCGCGTTCTACCTTCTGCTCGGCGTGCTTGAGGACGTCGGCTACCTCCCGCGGCTAGCGGTGCTGCTCGATCGGGTGATGCACCAGTTCGGGCTCCACGGCTACGCCGTGATCCCGCTGCTGCTCGGCTTCGGCTGCAACGTCCCCGGAATCCTTGCTACGCGGGTGCTGGACACGCGCCGGGAGCGTTTCATCGCGGCGACCATCATCTCCATCGGGGTCCCCTGCGCGGCGCTGCAGGCCATGATCTTCGGACTGCTAGGCCGGTACGGGGGGCGGTACGTCCTCCTCGTCTACGCTGTGCTCGCCCTCGTGTGGCTGGTCCTCGGCACCTACCTGCGTCTGACCAGCAAGGACTTCCTGCCCGAGATCATCCTCGAGATACCGCCCTACCGGCGCCCGCACCTCGGGCCGCTGTGGGAGAAGCTTAGGATGCGGCTGAGGAGCTTCTTCCGCGAGGCGGTGCCGCTCGTGCTCGGCGGCGTCCTCGTAATCGACCTTATCTACATGAGCGGCGTGTTCGAGAGGGTGGCCGACGTTCTTGGACCTGTGATGGAGACGCTCTTCGGGCTCCCACCGGAGACAGCACTCGCGCTCGTGATCGGCTTCCTCCGAAAGGACGTGGCCATCGGCATGCTGGCACCCCATGGTCTCACGGCGCTGCAGCTGGTCAAGGCATCCGTCCTGCTCGCCGTTACGTTCCCGTGCGTGGCCACGTACGCGGTGATGCTTCGCGAGCTGG
This sequence comes from Actinomycetota bacterium, assembly GCA_030682655.1. Classification (NCBI taxonomy): domain Bacteria; kingdom Bacillati; phylum Actinomycetota; species Actinomycetota bacterium. Next base: position 12,195 of record JAUXNU010000013.1, read on the forward strand.
GCTGGAGGGACACGGCGAAGGCGATGGGGCTCATGGCCGCTATCTCGGCTACTGTGGGCATTGCGATGAACCTGGTCTTCTAGCGGCAGCGGACTGCGAGCGGCTGTGGGAGCCGGCTCCTTCTCCACGGGTGAGAACGTTGTGCTCTGTCTCTTGAGGTGCACGGTGATCGGTTTTCGCTATGAGCGTCATGTCGTATCCTGCTCCGGGGCCACCTGCCTCTCGATGGCGCGACCTACCTTGTTGGACAGCTCACGCGTTTTCTGGTCGCCATGCCGCGGCACAGGAAACTGAGTCCGCTCTGGCGTCCCTCGGCCGAAGTGACTGCTCGGTCTCGCGCTGCTCGCGTTCGAGCTGTCTCTGCTCATGCGACCGAGATTCCAGTGCGACTGGTCCGACGAGGGCTGCGCGTCACACGCGTTCGACGAGAACCACCGTATTGTTCACGGGAGGCCCCGGGTCGACCTTGTCCACGACGACGAACTCCTCTGGCAACGACAGGTCTTCGTCGCCCGCGAGGATGCGACGCAGGCCTTTCTCGTAGGTGCGCAAGGAGATGCGAGCGCCCTTTGGCAGGACATGCAGCAGGTGTCGGAGGATCTGTTGCCTCGGGTCCGCCTGCGCCGCGATCATCACGAGGTCTGGGGTCCGTCCGACCGACAGCCATCGGTGATCCCCCCTGACGACCTCGATCCGCTCAGACAGGCCGAGGCGCTGGACGACGCGGCTGGCGAGCGCCGCGAGATCCACGTCTTCCTCGATGGCGATCGTGTGTACGTGGTGGTGCGCGGCGAGCAGGATGTTCGTCAGCGGAAGAGGGCCACATCCCACGAATAGCACCTCGTCGTCCGCATGGAGCGAGGCGGCGCGGGCCTCCGCGCCCACGAGTGTGACGTAGTTGGGGTAGAAGACGAAGCGCTCCAATACCGTCCAGGGCTCATTGCTTTCGAGCACCTGCTCGGCGAAGCGTCTCTCGTGGAGACGGAAGAAGGCGGAGTGGGCGTCGCGTAGGTCTGGGAGCATGGCGCTCACGTCGGGATCAGCCAACAACGCGGCTACTAGGTTGTCCCCAGGCGCGTGCAGACGAACGACATCGTCGAGCTCTGCGTAGAGCAGACATACGTCACCGAAAGCGAGTTCGTCCTGCGCGTCTGGAGCGAGTTCGCGGATCCTATCGTGGAACGCCAGCAGATGCCGCTTGACCGACTCGAGACTCGTTTCGCAATCCAGACAACAATCGGCAAGCTCGCGGTCGATGCTGTGGCGGTGATATGGGTTGTCCACGGCTCCACGTCCTCCTACGAGTCTGTTCCCTACAGCGGTACCACGAGCGGGATGTTGTTCATCCGCGTCACGCTCATCTGCACGCCGTAACCGGACGCGACGTTGTCCGGAGTGATGACTTCGGACGTGCTGCACCGCAGTCTGTTCGCTCCACGTTCGGCGGGGCGTGATCGGCGCGTTGGGCGGGCTAGTCGTGGAAGCCGCCAGACTCGTGAACCTGCTCGACCTCCGCCTTGAACGTCTCGAAGAGCGACATGGCAATCCGCATGGGTTCGCCCGCCTCTGCGTTTTCGGGCAGTGCTTCGACCGCATCGATGAGATCCTGGTGCGCAGCAGCGGCGTCTGCGATGTCAATCCCGTCCAGCCCCTCGGCGGCTCGCTCGACGTCCTTCCATTCGAGTGAGAGCTTCTCGACGAAGGATCGGATATCGGCGCTCGTCGCATCAGACCCAAGCAGGTAGAAGGCTGCGAACTGATGCTCGACGTCGTGGATTGTCTCGTCAAAGGCGGCGCGCTCTTCGTCGTGAGATGAGACCTGGCACCCCGAGATGAGTCCAGCCAACGCCACGGCAACGCAGAATAGCACAAGCACTCGTCGCACGGGATCCATACTCGCTCCCCCCTTGGGCAAGACGTTGCGCACACGGCAACGGTGAGTCAGCAAGCCCACCATCGGAGTCCATCCTATCAGTGTTCACAGCGACGCACCCGACCGCGAACCCCGACGCGGGGTAGGTAGTGTCTGTGGGCGTTGCGAATCCCCCAAGGAGGTGTCGGATGGAAGAGAAGGCGATTGGCTGTGCACGTCCAACCGGGGCCGTCGTCGGCGAGGAGCCGGTCAAGGAAATCGAATCAGTCGATACAGCGCGAAAGGAAGTCTCTATGAGCAAGATCATGGTGGGGCGTGCGGCCCCCCCCGATTTCACCGCACCCGCATACCACAACGGCGGGTTCGCGCAGGTCAAGTTGTCGGATTATCTGGGCAAATGGGTCGTTCTATGCTTCTACCCGGGTGACTTCACCTTCGTTTGACCGACCGAGTTGTCGGCGGTCGCCGCGAAGTACGATGAGTTCAAGGCTCTTGGAGCGGAGGTGATGTCGGTCAGCGTGGACACGCAGTTCGTGCACAAGATGTGGAACGAGACCGAGCTCTCGAAGATGGTCGATGGCGGTGTCCCGTTCCCCATGATCGCCGACGCGGCTGGACGCCTAGGTACGGCGTTCGGGGTCTACGACGACGAAGCGGGGGTGGACGTGCGCGGTCGCTTCATAATCGACCCGGATGGCGTGATCCAGGCCATGGGGGTGCTCACCCCGCCGGTAGGCCGGAAGGTTGAGGAGTCTTTGCGGCAGATCAAGGCGTTCCAGCACGTGCGTGAGACGGGTGGTGCCGAGGTGACTCCCTCGGGTTGGGAGCCGGGCAGGAAGGTGCTGAAGCCGGGTCCCGATCTGGTCGGTCATGTGTGGGAGGTCTGGAAGCCGGGCGACGAGTAGAACCCAGCCCGACACGCCGCGCCAGGGCCACCCGTGTCATCTGAACCCCTGTTCGCGGCGCCCCGCGCGCGTGTACACTGACTACCCTATGACCATCTCGCTTTCCGACCTCAATCCCGCGCAGCACGACGCGGTCACAACGACGGAGGGTCCGCTGCTCGTACTTGCCGGCGCCGGCTCCGGCAAGACGCGCGTGCTCACGCATCGCATCGCACATCTCGTTGGCGACCTGCGCGTTTCCGCCGCCGAGATCCTCGCCATCACCTTCACCAACAAGGCTGCCGAGGAGATGCGCGGACGCCTCGGAGCCATCGTTGGGCCAGCCGTCCGCGCGATGTGGGTCATGACCTTCCACGCCGCGTGCGTCCGCATGCTGCGCGCCGATGCGGACAAGGTCGGCTACGAACGCAACTTCACCATCTACGACTCCGACGACACCAAGCGCATGCTTGCCGCGGTCATGTCGGAACTCGAGATCGACCCCAAGCGCTATCCCGTGAACATGGTCGGGGGCAAGATCTCCTCGGCCAAGAACGAACTGATCGGGGCTGCCGAGTACGCGGAGACGGCGGTCCTTCCGCCGGACAAGATCGCGGCACGGGTCTACTCGCGCTACCGGAAGCGCATGCGAGACGCGTGCGCGATGGACTTCGACGACCTGCTGGTCAACGCGCACCGGCTTCTCGCCGAGAATCCCGACGTGCTCGAAGCGTACCAGGACCGCTTCCGCTACATCCTGGTCGACGAGTATCAGGACACCAACCACGTCCAGTACCGCATCGTGAATCTGTTGGCGGCCAAGCTTCGCAACCTGATGGTGGTAGGCGACGACGACCAGTCGATCTACTCGTGGCGCGGTGCGGATATCCGCAACATTCTCGAGTTCGAGCGCGACTATCCCGATGCGACCGTGATCCGTCTCGAGCAGAACTACCGGTCCACGGCGACGATCCTCGCCGCCGCCAACGCCGTTGTGGCCAACAACGCCGGGCGCAAGCCCAAGACACTCTGGACCGCCAACGCGGGCGGCGAATCCATCGCGCGCTATTGCGCCAGCGACGAGCGTGACGAGGCGCGGTTCGTGGCCGCCGAGGTCGAGCGAGTCATGCGCGAGGAGCACCGCAGCTACGCGGAGTTCGCCGTCTTCTACCGCACCAACGCGCAGAGCCGTGTGCTCGAGGACCTGTTCCTGCGCGCCGGCGTGCCCTACCAGATCGTCGGCGGCACGCGTTTCTTCGACCGCATGGAGATCCGCGACGTCATGGCCTACCTCAAGGCGGTCGTGAATCCCGCCGATGAGATCGCCGTCAAGCGCATCATCAACACGCCCAAGCGAGGAATCGGCAAGACGACCGTCGAGGGTCTTGAGTACGAGGCGATATCCCGGGGCATCACGTTCATGGACGCGGTACAGCAGGCTGGCGAGTGGTTGGGAACAGGCCCGGCGAGCAAAGTGGCCGCGTTCGCCGGGCTCATGGGCGAGCTGGACGGAATCCTCGGCGGGGGCGGATCCTTGCGCGACCTCGTCGAGGGCGTCATCGAGCGTGCAGGGCTCATTGCGGCGCTCCAGGCAGAGCGCACGTTCGAGTCCGATGGCCGCGTTGAGAACGTCAAGGAGTTCTTCGGCGTGGTCGAGGAGTTCTGCGCGCAGCATGCGGACGCAGGTCTGCCGGAGTTCATGGAGTGGGCTGCGCTGCGTTCGGACATCGACTCGCTGCAGGAGGGGGAGCGGGCCGTCACGCTCATGACCTTGCACACGGCCAAGGGTCTCGAGTACCCGGTCGTGTTCGTCGTCGGCATGGAGGACTCGATCTTCCCGCACGCCAACTCGATGTTCGATGAGTCCGGGCTGGAAGAGGAGCGCCGTCTCGCCTACGTCGGTATCACGCGTGCCAAGGAGCGCCTCTACCTCACACACGCTCACTCGCGGTCGCTGTACGGCGCCACGCAGCACAACCCGCCGAGCCGTTTCCTTGGCGAGATACCCGAGGAGCACGTCAAGATGAGCGGGGTCGGCTCTCAGGGCATCTCCGGGACCGGCTTCACCCGCCGCGGCGAAGGCTCTCGCGGGAGCTCGCCGGGCATCGGCTCCTCGCGAGGTGAAGGACGCGTGTTCGGGGCTGGAACGCCCCGCCGCGAACCTCGCCCCACCGAGCAGACCGAGAGCTTCACGAAGGGCGACCGGGTCGAGCACAAGGTCTTTGGCCTGGGCAAGGTGACGGAGGTCGCGGGCGACAAGGTGACCGTGCGGTTCTCCTCGGCAGGGACCAAGACGCTGCTTGCGGGTTACGCTCCGCTTCGGAAAGTGCAAGACTGATACGCGAGCAGCGAGAAGCCCTGCGCTACGGGAGGTATGTCGCAATCATGGGTCCGATCCTTGTGTTCGGTCACAGGAATCCCGACAACGACTCTATCTGCTCGGCGGTTGCTTACGCGCATCTCAAGAACCTGTCCGACCCGGAGAATGTCTACGTTCCGGCACGACTGGGCCCGGTTCCCTCCGAGACGGCCTGGGTGTTCTCGCGTTTCGAGGTCGAGCTCCCCGAGGAGATCGAGCACGTGCATGCGCGCGTCCGCGACGCGATGACCCACGAGGTCGTCACGGTTGAGATGGACACAACCATGCTCGATGCCGGTCGGCTCATGCGTGAGCAGGGGATACGCGCGCTGCCGGTCGTCGAAGACGGGGTGGTTCGCGGCCTGCTGAACGTGACCATCCTGTCCGAGTTGTACCTCGACGAAACCGAGATCCGGGGATTCGCACAGCTGCCGGTGACCGTATCGCGCCTCGTGCGCGTGCTCGACGGCGAGCTCCTGGTTGGCGATCCGGACAAGAAGCTTTCCGGCAACGTTCTGATCGGCGCCATGGAGCCGACAACGATGCTAGGCTACATCCGTCCTGGCGACACGCTCATCCTTGGCGATCGCGTGCGCACTCAGCCTATGGCGATCGATGCCGGAGTCGCGTGCTTGATCGTGACGGGCGGGAGACGACCCGACCACGAGGTTCTGAGTCTGGCAGCCGACAGCGGCGCGGTCGTGATCAGCACCTTCCATGACACCTACGCTGCCGCGCGCAAGGTCAATCTCTCGCATACCGTGGCCGACCGCATGGACACGGCGGTGCCGCTGGTCGAGATGGACACTCTGATCGCCGAGGCCACCGAGGACCTTCTTGCGTCACCGCATCGGGAGGCCATCGTTGTCGATCCGGCGGGCAAGCTCGCCGGGATCCTCACGCGCACCAACGTTGCCCGTGGCCCACGACGCCGGGTCGTGCTCGTCGATCACAACGAGAGCGCCCAGTCGGCCCCGGGGGTCGAGGGTGCCGCGATCGTAGAGATCGTCGACCATCACCGGGTGGGCGACGTGCAGACGGTGGGGCCGATACTGTTCCTGAACCTTCCCGTCGGTGCCACGGCGACGATCGTGGCCCTGCGCTACGGGGAGCTCGGGGTGGAAGTACCCAAGCCGATGGCGGGACTGCTGCTCTCTGCGATCCTCTCCGACACGGTACTGCTGAAATCGCCGACCACGACCGATGAGGATCGCGAGACCGCCGCGCGGCTCGGTGCGGTCCTTGGCATCGATCCGCTCGAGTTCGGTATGGAGATGTTCCGCGCACGTGCGGCGGGCGAGGCGTTCTCTCCGGAGCGCGCGGTCAAGGCGGACCTGAAGGAATACCGGATTGGCGATACGTTCGCGGCGATAGGCCAGATGGAAACCGTCGATGTCACCGAGGTGATGGCATATTCGGATCAGCTGAACGCCGAGCTGGAAAGGTTGCGCGAAGCGCGCGGGTACGACCTCGCCATTCTCATGATCACCGATGTCGTGCGGGAGGGCAGCCAGATACTGACGGTCGGGAAGACGCGTCTGGTCGAGCGCGGACTCGATGTCACGCTGGCCGATGGGTCGGTGTGGATGGACGGCGTTCTGTCTCGCAAGAAGCAGGTTGCTGCCGGTCTCGTCGACGCGGCATCGGCGTAGGGAGGATACGGTGACGGTGCGCGACCCCAAACTGTGGAGACGTGACCCGCGACCAGGACTTCTCGTGATCGTGTTCGGGTTCGGGGCGGCCGGGTTCGCTTTCCTGCTCGCGATGGTTCTGCTGTACCGGCCTTTCGTTGCGTTTGACGAGCGTGTTTCGCACGCCTTCGCTTCGGTGGACGCGCCACTGCTAGACGTGCTTTTCCGCAGCGTCAACGGTATCGGCAGCTTCTGGTCGATGGCGGTTCTCACAACGATCACGGCGCTCGTGCTCGTGCTGCGCAAGCACGTCGCCGAAGGTACGCTTCTGATTGCCACGGTTAGCATCGGGACGCTCATGGGGGATGTCACGAGGGGTCTCGTAGAACGTGTCCGGCCCGGGCTCGAGACCGCGCGGATCCCCCTGCCGGACTCCTACAGCTTCCCGTCCGGGCACGCGCTCGCGTCGTTTCTCTTCTTCGGCACGGTGGCCTTCATAGCGTTCCTGCATGTCAAACGGGTCAGAGCGAAGTTCCTCATCTTCGCCGGGTGCACGGCGCTCGCGATCGGCGTCGCGCTCGCGCGGGTCTACCTGGGAGTGCACTGGTTCGGCGACGTGACGGCGTCGTGGCTACTGGGCTCTGCCTGGATGATGGTCTGCTTCGGCGTCTACTTCTGGGCGATCACGCTATCGGACGAGTCTTCCGAGGACTGAGCGCCCGCGGGAACGTCACCGCGAAGGTACTGCCTCCGCCAGGCACCGAGGACACCTCGACCGAACCGTTCGAGCGCCCGACGACATGGCGTACGAGGGCTAGGCCAAGTCCGGTACCTCCGCTGTCTCGGGAGCGAGCGCGATCGACGCGGTAGAAGCGCTCGAAGATCCTCGGCAGATCCTCAGTGGGTATTCCGATGCCGGTGTCGGCGACCGTCACGACGACGTCGCTCTCGTCGACCGCGAGAGCGACAAGGACCGAGCCAGACTCGGTGTAGGTGATCGCGTTGTCTATCAGGTTGTCGAGAGCAATCACCACGTCAGTTGGGTCGGCTGCAGCATAGGCGTCGATATTGGCCGCGGCGGACATGTCGACGGTGAGGTCCAGACCCTTGGCCTCTGCCGCGATGCGGTGCCCGACGACTGCATTGGCGATCACGCGCCGCACATCGGCCACCGAGTCGGGAGCAGGAACGGACTCGAGCCGGGACAGGTCGAGCAGGTCCTTGACGAGTCTTCCGAGCCGAGCCGCTTCGTCTGAGATCTGGCCCGCGAAGCCGATGGCGACATCCGCGTCGCCTGCCGCCGCAGCATCCGCCGCAGAGGAAGCCAGGAGCTGGATTCCCGCGACCGGTGTCTTGAGTTCATGGCTTGCGTTGGCGACGAAGTCCCGCCGGACATCGTCGACACGCACGCGGTCGGTGATGTCCGAGATGGTGACGACCGCCTGCTTCGTGCCGTCGGTCGCGGCTAGCGGCAGGACCGTCACGCGCAGATGCCGACCGAGGGTGTCGGGGCCGCACTCCTCGCTCGACGCGACCTCGTCGTCGAGGTGATCGCGGATTGCCCCGACCACCGACGCGGGCAGCTCGACTGCATCGAGCTGCTGCGCCGTCCAGCCCGTCACCGGTTCCTTGAACACGGTGGATGTCGCGGCGTTCGCGAACCTGATCTCGGTGCCGTCGAGCAGCAGGACGGCGTCGGTGAGCGTGTCGAGGACCGAGCGCTGTGTACGCTGTTCGTTCTCGAGGTCATCGAGACGGGCGCGCATCTGTTCGCGCAGGTCTGTAAGGGCTGCGGACAAGGTGCCAAGCTCGCCGGGCTCCTCGGGAATGCGGGCTTGAAGGTTCCCCGCCGCCATCGCCTCAGCTGCTTCGGACAGGCGACGCACCGGTTCCGTGGCTGAGGCGGTCAGCCGGGCGACGACCACTCCTGCGAATGCGAGCGCTACCGCGAGCAAGATGAGTCCCCAGCGTCGCGCGTTCGCGGCCACGGCATTGACTGTCTCGAGTGATGAGCTCGACCGCACGACGACGTTGCGGCCGCCGAGTGTGGCGGGCACGGCAACGTAGATCTGCTCGGTTCCCTGGGTCGCACTCACACGTCGGGTCGTTCCCACGTCTTCCGAGAGCGCTGCGGCGATCTCGGGACGATCGCGGTGGTTCTCCATAAGCGATGGGTCTTCCTGGGAGTCGGCGAGGACCGTCCCGTCGGCGTCGATGACAGTGATTCGCAACTGCGTTCGGGCCACCAGTCGATCGACGATCTCTCCGACAGGGAGGTCGGATTCCGAAAGTACGAGGGCACCCGACTGGGCGACCGAGAGCAGGTGCTCCTCCTGTAGACCGACGACCGCGTTGGTGAGTGGACCAAAGAGGCTCCACGCCCATGCCGAGGCGAAGACAGCGACGATGAGGAGGTAACCGATGGTCAGGCGGGCTCGGTAGGAGGCCGTCCAAAGTGAGGTATATGTGGTCATGAACCGGAGCCCGGATCCTTCGGCTCGACCTCGAACCGGTAGCCCATACCGTGCACCGTGTGTATGTAGCAGTAGTCGGACGGGTCCTCGATCGCCTGGCGCAGTCGTCGGATGTGAACGTCGATCGTGCGCGACGATGGGAGGAACTCGTAGCCCCACACATCTTGTGCGAGCCTCTGTCGCGTCTGCAGCGATCCTGGATGTGACGCGAGCGCCACGAGAAGCTGAAACTCCTTCAGGCGCAGTTTCGCTGGCTCGCCCTTGACGGTCAGACGCAGCTCGCTTGGCTCGATCACGAGATCACCTGCCTCGATGAGCGAAGCCCTCGTCAGCACTCCTCGCTCCCTGACACGTCGCAGGTTCGCCCTCACGCGCGCAAGAAGCTCCTCCATCGAGAACGGCTTGGTGATGTAGTCGTCGGCGCCGGCGTCGAGGCCTCTGACCTTGTCGCGCTCCTGGTCGAGAGCGGTGACCATGAGGATGGCCGCCTCGCTGTCGAAGGAGCGTATCTCGGCGGCGACCCTGTAGCCGTCCATGCCGGGTAGCATGAGATCGAGCAGGATGAGGTCGGGGCGGGCCGTTCGGGCAAGTTCGAGAGCCTCGATGCCATTGGCAGTGGACGATGTTTCGAAACCTGCTCGCCTTAGGGCGTACTCCACGGTCTGCCTGATGATGGGGTCGTCTTCGACCACCAGGATGCGTGACATGCGGGGATCCTTTCGTGCCGACGCCGTCATGATGACATGCGCCACGCTTCGCGCCGATACGTTTAACAAATGTTTCACACAAAACCTACCCTGTTTAACAGCACTGCAACCACAGAGGCATTGCGCGTCCGTAGTATGACGTTCGACCGGTGGTTGGATGCTGCCGGCGCATTGCGGATTCGAGAGCGACAAGGAGAGGGTTTCGTGAAGGCTAAGAAGTGGATGTCACTCGCTTTGGTGACGGTCCTGGGGCTTTCCGTGCTGGGTCTCACCGGCTGCGATAACAGCAGCGGGACCGACTCGGGTACGAGCACCGAGACCGGAACGACCGAGGAGCTCACTGGCTCCATCAACGTCGAGGGCTCCGACACGATCGTCAATACGGGCCAGGCATGGGCCGAGATGTTCATGGAGGCGAACCCTGGCGTGATGATCTCGGTCAAAGGCGGTGGCTCCGGCGCGGGCATCGCGGCGCTAATCAACGGCACGGTGGACTTCGCGAACGCGTCTCGCGACATGAAGCAGGAGGAGATCGACCAGGCCAAGGCTGCGGGTGTCGACCCCGTCGAGCATGTCATCGCGAAGGACGGCATCTCGGTCGCCGTGAACCCGGCTAATCCGGTCACGAACATCACCATCGAGCAGCTTGGCAAGATCTACCGCGGCGAAATCACGAACTGGAAGGACGTCGGCGGCGCCGACAAGGCCATCGTGCTCCTTTCGCGTGACAGCTCCTCGGGTACGTACGAGTACTTCAAGGAGGCTGTCGTCGGCAAGGACGCCGAGTACGCCAAGGAGGCCAAGCTCCTATCCTCCAACCAGGCAATCGTCGATGAGGTCAAGGGCAACGACGCGGCCATCGGTTATGTCGGCCTCGGCTACGCCGAGAACGCCGGCTCCGAGATCAAAGTGCTGAGCGTCGAGGGCATCACCGCTTCGGTGGACACGGTGCTCGATGGAACCTACCCGCTCGGTCGCGATCTGTACATATACAGCAACGGTCAGCCTGACGGCGTCATGAAGGCCTACCTTGACTGGATCCTCGGTTCCGAGGGCCAGACGATCGTGGCCGACCAGGGTTTCGTCCCGCTCCAGTAGTAGTGACATCAACGACGTCTCCAGTTTCGCAACGGAGACCCGGCCGCCTGGCACATCGCCGGGCGGCCGAGGCCGTTGTTCGTGCGCTCATCACCGCGTCCGGTTGGGCGGCTATTGTCATCCTCGCGGCTATCGCCACGTACCTCTTCGTGAGCTCCTATCGAGCGCTTCACGAGGTCGGCATCGTGGCGATGGTTTCCGGTGACAACTGGTACCCGACGTCATCCAACGCGCAGTTCGGCTTCTTGCCTTCAGAGGTCGGCTCGCTGTGGGTGACTTTCGTTGCCCTGCTCCTGTGTGTCCCGTTCGGCGTGGGCACGGCGGTCTACCTCTCCGAGTTCGCCTCCTCGCGCGTGCGGGAACTGTCGAAGTCCATCATCGAGTTCATGGCCGCGATCCCCTCGGTCGTTCTCGGTCTCGTCGGTCTGGCGCTGCTCGTGCCCTTCATCAAGCGCACGCTGGGACTCGATACCGGACTCACTGCGCTTGCCGCGGGGATCATGGTCGGCATCATGGCTCTACCGACGATCGTCTCGATTGCCGAGGACGCGCTCCATGCCGTGCCGGGAGACCTGCGCCGTGGCTCGCTCGCGCTCGGCAACACACGCTGGCAGACCACGTACAAGGTTGTGGTTCCGGCTGCCTCCTCGGGTATCTTCGCGGCGGTCATGCTTGGTCTCGGCCGTGCGATCGGCGAGACGATGGTCGTGCTCATGCTCGCCGGCAACGCCGGCATCATTGCCGGCACGCCGCTCCTCTCCGTCCGCACGCTTCCCGGCACGATCGCGGGTGAGCTTGGCGAGGTGGTCAGAGGAGGACTGCACTACTCGGTGCTCTTCTCGATGGGGATGGTGCTGTTTGTGGTCACCTTCCTCATCAACCTTGCAGCCGACGTGGTTCTCGAACGTCAGCGGCGGAGGTGGCGCCGATGAGCCGAGGAAGGGTGCGGCGCGCCCGCCTGTACGAGGCCATCGCGAAGGCGGTGCTTGGCACCATCGCGGCGACGACCATCGGCGTGGCCGTGGCGTTGATCGGATACATCGCCTTCCGGGGCGCGCGGTTCGTCTCGTGGGGATTCCTCACAGAGGCGCCACGGAAGGCGATGACCGAGGGCGGCATCTATCCCGTCGTCCTCGGCACGGTCTATCTGGTGGCGTGGACGGCGGTGCTCGCGCTGCCAATCGGCATCATGGCCGGCATCTACCTGGCGGAGTTCGCGCCCCGCACGAGGATGACGCGCATGATCAGACTGGCGATCGCCAATATGGCCGGCGTACCGTCGATCGTGTACGGCCTCTTCGGGGTGGCATTGTTCGTGATCCAGCTCGGGCTCGGGCGCTCGATCATCTCGGGTGCCGCCACGCTCGCGTGTCTGACGCTGCCGGTCGTGATCACGGCGACCGAGGAGGCTCTTCGGCAGATTCCCACCGACTTGCGCCACGCCGCCCTGGCGCTCGGCGCGTCCAGGTTGCGCACGATCGGAACGGTGGTCCTGCCCGCAGCCGCCCCAGGAATCATGACAGGGTCGATACTCGGTCTCTCTCGTGCCGCCGGGGAAACGGCCCCGATTCTGTTCACTGCAGTCGCGTTCTTTGCGCCCGTCGCGAACTCGCCGCTCGATGAAACGATGGCGCTCCCGTACCACCTCTACATCATGGCCACTCAGGCGGTGAAGCAGTCTCCGATGATGGTGTGGGGAACCGCATTCGTGCTCGTTGCTGGCATCAGTTTCATCAACGTCATCGTTGCCACGTGGCGTTCCAGGCAAAGGAGAAGGATCACATGGTAGTCACAACCACCTCCGGTTTCTTCGAACTGGCCGAAGTCTCGGTCGCGTATGGTTCGGAGATGGCAGTCGCGGGGGTGACCATGCAGATTCCTGAGCGCGCTGTCACCGCACTCATTGGTCCTTCGGGATGCGGGAAGTCCACGTTGCTGCGGTGTCTGAACCGGATGAACGATGAACTCGGCGATGTGACCGTGGGCGGAACGGTCCTTCTTGATGGCCGCGATATCTATGGCCGCGGCGTCGATCCGGTCGAGCTGCGTACTAGAGTGGGTCAGGTGTTCCAGAAGCCCAACCCGTTCCCGATGTCGGTTTATGACAACGTGGCGTATGGGCCCAGGACGCATGGGTTGCGAGCGCGTACCGAGCTTGACGCTATCGTCGAGGAGTCGCTGAAGCGCGCTGCGCTCTGGACCGAGATGAAGAACGCGCTCAAGAAGCATGCGTTTGAGCTCTCGGGCGGGCAGCAGCAACGGCTCTGCATCGCCCGGGCCCTCGCAACCACGCCTGAGGTGCTCCTGATGGATGAGCCTGCGTCGGCACTCGACCCGATATCTACCCAGCAGATCGAGGACACGATCGCTCAGCTCAAGTCCTCGGTTACGGTCGTCATCGTCACGCACAACATGCAGCAGGCGGCGCGGATATCCGACCACACCGCCTTCATGCTGCGCGAGAGCATGGACGAACCCGCGAAGCTTGTCGAGATGGGCGAGACGCGTGTGATGTTCACACATCCCGGCGACAAGCGCACCGAGGCATACATCACCGGGCGGTTCGGATAGGACGGGAGCGGGAAGTTCCTGGATAGACCCTGGCAAGACCCTTCCTGAATGATGGTTCCCTCGCCGGGTCCGGCAGTCGGAACCGGAAGCATGCGGGAGGGGAACCATGCGACTCGCACGAAGCGCACCCGCTCTGATCGCCACGATGCTTGTTGTCGCGGCACTTGTGCCGCACATCGCCTGCGCTGATGAGGTGACGATCAGCTGCACCGGACACCTCTCCGCGCGAGCGGCTCACACTTGCAGGTGCCGCCGCCTCCGTGCACTCGTGCGACTGCGATGCCGAAGACTGGACCTAGATCCGGCGTCTGGCCGCGCGCTGGATTCCTCGCTCTTGCGAGCATGGAGTCATCCGTGGATTCCTTGCCAGGAGAGAAGAACGCAGGACGCGCCGAGGGGGAGTGGCGCGTCCTGCTTGATGAGCGGCGTTCCCGCCCCCGAGGGGGAGGAGGAGTGAAGGCGGGCGGCCTGCTCTTGGCGATATTGCAAGCAATTTTCGTGCCCTGAGATCCGAAATGGGTTAAGATTCCGTCTCCGACAACTGCGTTGGTGCCGCTGTTTTCCGGAACGTATCATGAGATGTTCTCGAAGCAGCCGGACATCATGGCGGGAGATGCAACTTGACCGATGCGCTGATCCGCGACGCGTGCATGGCGGACGCCCAGGCTATCGCCGACATCTACAACCACTACATCGAGCATTCGACGGCGACTTTCGATACGGAACCCAAGACCGCCGAGGAACGTCTTTCGTGGCTCGACGCGCACGGCGAGCGATACCCCGTGCTCGTCGCGGAGATTGACGGCCGCGTCGTGGCGTGGGGCTCACTTACCGCGTGGTCGCCGCGTCCGGCATATGCTCCCGCCGTCGAGGTCTCGACCTACGTGGCGCCCGACGCTGTAGGGCGAGGTCTCGGACCGCAGCTCATGGAGGAGCTTGTGGAGTGCGCAAGGCGCGCGGGACATCGCGCGCTGCTGAGCCAGGTCGTCTCCGAGAACGAGCATAGTCTCCGTGTGACCGAGCGGATGGGATTCGAACGCGTGGGCCTGCTCAGGGAGGTCGGCCTCAAGTTCGGACGTCGCCTGGATGTCGTGATCTTGGAGCGACTGATTGACCAAGGAGGTCTCGCGGAACGTGACTAGCAGCGCGAAACAAATAGGGCTCGAACGGGTTGCGCGACTACAGCGGGGCTTCGCGCAGTTTGTGAAACTTGAGGTTGCCGGCAGCGTTGTCTTGCTTTGCACGACGGTCCTGGCACTCGGGCTAGCGAACTCTCCTCTCGCTGAGTGGTACCACAGCCTATGGGAGATTGAGATCGGCATCTCGGTTGGCGGATGGCACTTCGCCGAGACGCTCCTGCACTGGATCGACGACGGCCTGATGGCGCTGTTCTTCTTCGTCGTAGGCCTCGAGATCAAGCGCGAAGTGCTTGTTGGGGAGCTCTCCTCGGCACGCAAAGCGGCGCTTCCGATCCTGGCGGCTTGCGGTGGGATGATTGTGCCGGCGCTGATTTACATCATGGTCAACCGGGGAGGGGATGGAGCGAGCGGTTGGGGCGTTCCGATGGCGACCGATATCGCATTCGCCCTGGGTGTGCTCGCCCTACTTGGCAGTCGGATTCCCACGGCACTCAAGGTCTTCCTCACCGCCCTAGCCATCGCCGATGACATCGGCGCGATACTCGTGATCGCGCTCTTCTACACCGAGGGAATCGCGCTTGGCTGGCTCGGGATCGGGCTGGCACTTCTGCTCGTTCTTGTGATGCTGAACTTGCTCGGTGTCGATGGTCCACTACCGTACTTCCTCGTTGCCTGTGTCGTCTGGTTCGCCTTCCTGCACAGCGGCGTCCACGCCACGGTCGCCGGCGTACTCGTGGCATTCACAATCCCTGCCAAGGCCCGCACAGAGCCTGTCGCCTTCATAGAGTGGGCGCGCGGCAAACTAGATGAGATCGAACTGCAGGATGTGCCCGGTTCGCACGTGCTCGACGATCCGGTGCAGCAGCACCGCTCATTCGAGATCAGGGAGGCGGCGCGCTACACCGCGGCCCCCCTTCAGCGGCTTGAGCACACGCTTCTGCCGCTCACAAGCTTCATAGTCCTGCCCTTGTTCGCCCTGGCCAACGCCGGCGTCACGCTCGTCGACTACGATGTCGGAGCGCTGCTCCTCGAGCCTGTGACTGTAGGCGTCTTCCTAGGGCTGCTGGTCGGCAAGACCCTGGGCATCACGGCCTTCACCTGGCTTGCTGTGCGCTTCCGCCTCGCCGATCTACCCGCCCAGGTTGGCTGGGCGCACATCGTTGGTGCCGGCATGCTCGGCGGCATCGGGTTCACCATGTCGCTGTTCGTGTCGAATCTCGCCTTCCGGGGCGAACTCCTACGGGCGGAGGCGAAGCTCGGCATCCTGCTGACGTCGGTCATCGCGGGTGTGCTCGGCTACCTCGTCTTGCGGTATGCCGTTCCGCAGCCTGCCGAGGACACGTTCGCGGCGTGAGCCGCGCTACTCGACGGTTCCAAGCGTCCGTCCCCAACCGTGCCCCATGATGGCCGAGTTGAGCTGGTTGCACAGGCGGTGCCGCGTGTACCGTCCGGGCGGCAGCAGGTTCACGATGCCAAGGACGTCAGCGGGAAAGTCCAGGAACTCCGCAGCGATGACGACGTCCAGCCGCGAGACGACCGTGGCCTGCCGGAAGAGCGTGTCGATCATGCGTTGGAATGCCGCACGGTTCTCGGCGAGGTCGGTCAAGCGGGCTCCTCGGTCGCTTGGCAGACCAGTGTAGCGCGTCGGCTCGCGGGCGTGGGCTTGATTGCGCGAACGTGTGGGGCCACGATGTGACATGCACGCTGGCGTCGGGCCCTCACGAGGTGCCGGGCAAATCGAGGAGATGACTTGGGGAGATTCGGACGTTCGCGCAGGGTAGCACGGTGTGTCGCAGCGATAGCGGGATGCGCGCTCGCCGCAACCGCGCTAGCCGCATGTTCGCGCGGCGGCACGGAACTGCAACTCAATGACGCTTTGCGCAGCCGCATAGCCTCGGACTATCCAGGGTTCGTCTACGTTGATTCCGAAGGGTCGTCGGTCCCGGCAACGGATGGGAACACCGAGGAAGACATGCAGGTCCGCTTCGAACGGATCGGCATCCCGTTCGTCATGAGCGTCCAATACAGGCGTGCCTTCTCCACGGGGGACGCGCCGGGCGACTGGGAGAACATGGACACCTTCTGGCGCGCTCACGAGGCCGCCGTGACCGACGCCCTCATAGACTCATTCCTCGAGCGGCACGAGGGCGAGCACGTTTGGGTCGACAACGTCGAGAGGGACGCCTCGAACCCGGAGCGCTTCAACGTCTGGTACGTGACCGACTACAAATGGGGGCCGCTGTCGTGGTCACGCGGCCAGGGAGAGAGTTTCGCGCTCGATGAGGCGACCGGGAAGTGGAGCTACCCGTAGGTGGCGCTTCCGGCCAGCTCGCATCGCAGTGTCGCTCCCTCCGGTACGCCTGGACACCGACACTAGGGAGACAGCATGAGAGGCATGATCTTCACGGCCGATGCCGCCCGCAATGACGGCAACAAGGTCTCTTGCCTTGGCGGGTTCTGGACAGTGACTCAGGCAGGACCGGTTGTGGCCGACGTGGCCTTCGTTATTCGCGTTGAGGACGAGAGCGAGATGGGTGTCGAGCATCGCGTCAGGATCACATTGCAGGGCCTTGCCGAGCGTGACGAGACCATAGTCGGTGTCGATGCCGGATTCAAGGTCGACCGGGACTCTGCAGACACAAGGGCGCCGGTCGTGATATCGCGAGCCATCTCGATCGGTCGGCGGGAGCTGGTCGAGGGTAGCTACGCCTGGGTTCTCGAGGTCGACGGGCACAAGCTCGACGAGTGGCCCTTCATCGTGACCCCCCGCATCGCGCCCGAGGCTACCCCAGCCACTCCCTGACGGCGCTCTCGACGCCCTCGCACCCGGCGTCTACCACGCCGGTGAACCGCTCCGACGCTGCGTCGAGCTCTGCCAGTGCGCGCGGCACGCATGCGCTCTCGCCCGCGAGCTCCTGCACCGTCGCCAGCAGCTGCACGCCGCTCATGCCGTCGTATTCCGCCGGCAGAGACTCCGCATACTCGATTCCTCGCAGCGCGCGCAACACGTCGGCGCCAAACTTCGCCCAGTGAGCTGTCGACACGACCAGAACGGGCGCATCACTGCGCAGCCGCTCGGCGACCTCCCATGCGACGGCGGTGTGCGGATCCATCAGGTACCCGGTCTCATCGAATACGCGACGCGACGTCGTGAGCGACTCGTCATTCGTCACGAAGTCGCCGAGGAACAGCTCGCGCATCGCCGCGAAGGTGGCGCGATCGACCTGGAAGCGCTTCTCCTCGGCGAGCTGGGTCATCCACTCGCGAACCCGTTCGGGTCCGGCAAGGTGGTAGAGCTGCCGCTCGAGATTGCTTGAGATCAGGATGTCCATCGACGGCGACGGCGTGGTGACCAAGTCGCGCTCGGAGATGTCGTAGACGCCGGTGGCGATGAAGTCGGTGAGCACGTTGTTCTCGTTGCTTGCGCACAGCAAGCGGCGGATCGGCACGCCGATCTCGCGCGCGTAGTACGCACCGAGGATGTTGCCGAAGTTGCCCGTCGGCACGCACACGTCCATCGGCTCGCCGGCCTTGACCCCGCCAGACGCGACCATGTCGGCGTAGGCGCTCACGTAGTAGGCGACCTGCGGGAGCAACCTGCCCCAGTTGATCGAGTTGGCCGAGGAAAGCTGCAGTCCCCACCTGGTGTGCAGCCAGTCGCCAAAGCGCTCGTCGTTGAACGCGGCCTTGACCGCGTTCTGGCAGTCGTCAAAGTTGCCACGCACGCCGAATACGCCCACGTTGTCGCCGCGCTGGGTGACCATCTGTTTGCGCTGAATATCGGAGACGCCTTCGGCAGGGTAGAAGACCACGATCGATGTGTGGTTGCGGTTTGCGAATCCCTCAAGGGCCGCCTTGCCTGTGTCGCCCGAAGTGGCGACCAAGACGAGGTAGTCGTCCTTGGCAAGCCCGCGTGGGCGCAGAATGTCGATCGATTCCGAGAAGAACAGTGGCATGCACTGGAGCGCCATGTCTTTGAAGGCGCTCGTGGGCCCGTGCCACAGCTCAAGCACGTGCATGTCGGGGCGCACCTCGACCACCGGTGCGATGCGGTCGTCGTCCCACTGGTCGCCGTACGCTCGGCGCATGAGCACGTCGATGCGGTCGTCGGAGACGTCGACGCCGAAGCGCGAGAAGATCGCTGCCGCCCGGCGCCAGTATGGCATCTCGGCGAACACGAGGATCTCTTCGAGGGTAAGCGCCGGCAGTGTCTCGGGCACGAAGAGCCCGCCGCCGGGGGCGATCCCCTTGACGACGACTTCGGTGAAGGGCCGATGCCCCGGACCGAGCCCCCTCGTGTCCGTGTAGTGGATGATGTTCCTCATGGATGCATGATACCCGACGGCGTGCTTCGTCTGCGCGGCTGTATGCGAGTTCTCCAGCGCCCACGCCGCGCGCGTTCGACAACCTATGGCTCTTGCGCGGACCTGCGAAGCTGTGCGCCCGAGGGCCGATTCCAGTACGCTTGTGTCCCTAACAGCATGCCGCAGTTTCGATGGGGGCGGAATGAAGTACTGCGTGGTGATTCTCGACGGTGCTGCTGGATGGCCCCTCCCCGAACTCGGTGGACGGACGTGTCTGGGCGCCGCCGAGACACCGAACCTCGATGAGCTGGCCCGGAGCGGGCGCTGCGGCCTGGCGCAGACCGTCCCCGCACACATGGAGCCGTCCTCCTCGGCGGCCTGCACGTCGATCCTTGGCTACGATCCGGTCGAGGACTACGTTGGCCGAGGAGCGATCGAAGCGGCAAGCATGGGTATCCAGCTCGCGCCCGATGAAGTCGCGCTACGCATGAATCTCGTGACGGTTGAGGATGACCGGATGCGCAGCTACGCTGCTGGACACATGCCGACCGAGGAGTCGCGCGCGATCGTGGCCGACCTCGGGCAGGCGCTCGACGACGAGACATTTCGCGTGCACCCTGGTGTGGCGTACCGCCACATCCTCGTGGTGAAAGGACACCCGGAGCTTGCCGATGCGGAGTACACCCCTCCGCACGACATCTCTGACCGCGAGATCGCAGGGAACCTTCCGCGCGGTGCCGGGGCCGACATGCTGCTGGAGTATATGAAGAGGGCCCGGCAGGTCCTGCAGCACAGTGCGCTCAACCTATGTCGTACTGACGCGGGAGAGCTCCCGGTGACGGACGTGTGGCCGTTCTGGCCCGGCGTCGCCCCTTCGGGCATGATCCCGTTCCAGTCAAGGCGGGGGAAGCGCGCAGCGTTGACATCGGGCGTGGACCTGTTGAACGGCCTCGCGGTGCTCACCGGCATCGACCGTCTGGATATCGATGGTGTGAGCGACGGACCGGACAACGACTACGCTGCTCAGGTGGCGGGGGCGATCGAGGCGCTCGGGAACCACGATGTCGTGCTCGTTCACGTGGAGTCGCCTGACGAAGCGGGACATGCAGGTGACATCAGGGCAAAGATCGCCGCGATCGAGGCGATCGACCGGGAGGTCATTGGGCGACTCATGGCTTGCGGCATCGAGATGCGACTTCTTGCTATGCCCGATCACCCGACACCCATAGCTCTCAAGACGCACGTCGGAGAAGCCGTCCCGTTCGTGCTGTGGGGACCAGGCGTCCCGAGCAACGGAGCGAATGCCTATAGCGAATCTGCGGCCGGGAATACGGGCCTGTTCCTCGATCCCGGCCGAGGCGTGATGGACCTGCTTCTGGCTCAGCAGCCGAGCCGGACCGCGACCGTGCTTTGACGCTGCTTTGACGATCGCTTTGCCGCTTTGACGATCTGCAGGATGTGCAGGACGAAGCGGGTACTCAGCGTATATACTTCTTAACGAAGCGTGATCCGCGGCGACTGGGATGCCGCGCGCACGTTCTGCGCGAGGGGGGGGGCATTGAGGACTGCCGGGTCCTTGCATATAGGTGTCGCGATTCGGCTACTGGTGTGCGTTGCCGCAGTCGCATTCGTCGTGCTTGCCGCGGCAGTCCCGGTCGCGCTGGCATACGACGAGTCGATAGCCTATCCGGCATTCGGTGCTCACTCGCCGTGCACGACATGTCACGGTGCCACGAGCCCGTCCGGCTACTGCTCCTCCTGTCACGGACCGGGCGGCGGTTTCGGACTCGTGCCAGAGCACGCACAAGGACCCCACGATGGCTACACGACGACGAGTCAGCGTTGCGCTATCTGCCACAAGCTTCACAATGCGCCATACAAGGATCAGCATCTTCTGCCCGGTGCCACGATCGCAGCGACTTGCAGGACCTGTCATGACGGTACGGGCGGCAAGGGCGTCTACGGGGCGATCAAGTTCCGGACTGGTGCGGATCCCGGTGAGACGCACCGCGTCGAGCTGACGACCTGGGTACCCGGTGGCGATCCAGCGTCCGGTGGAGGCAAGGCGTACGCCTTCAAGGGTTTGAGCAATGCGCTGACGTGTACCGACTGCCACAACGCGCACGACACGAACACCGTGGCGGGGTTCCGCGGAGAACGCCGACGGGTGCCGTACTCCACGGTTGGGCGCGAGGCCTGGGAGTACAAGCTCACGAACAAGCTTCTCAAGAAGCGACCCGGTCCTGCGACAGCAGACATCAACACGTACGGGTCCGACTGGTGCCTTGCGTGTCATCAGGGTCGCCATTCGGGGGGTACCATCAAGAACCACCCGGTAGACAGTGCGCTGACGCACGCGACGCCCTTCACGTACGACAACGTGGCGAAACTGAACTCTGACGTTCTCACAGGTGTCACAGTACTAGGTGCCCTCGGCGGAGATCATCGTGGATACCTGATGCCATATCCCCGCACGGCGCAGCAGGGGACCCACAAGCCGATTTGCCAGCAGTGCCACGAGGACTCGCGCAACGTTGGAATACTCAGCGGCGCCACAGCAGATGCAGAGGCGTTCTCCGTCTCGCTCGACGGCGTGACCGCGGCAACCAACCCCCGGTTCCAGAACTTCCCCCACGAGACGGTCAACCAAGGCTTCCTGGTCGAGACCGCCGACAACCTGTGCCTCAACTGTCACCCGGTGGCGCAGCTTCCCTAGATCTTGCCGGCAAGTATGCGCCCGAGCGACTGCGCCTTGTCGCGCTCCCATTCATCGATTGTCGGATGTCGCCACGTGTCCGTGACGGTCAGCGAGCCGATCGTACGGATGTTCCCGGGCCGCAGCGCGGCACGCAACTCGCGCAGCGGGCCCGTCGTGTAGCCGAAGAACGTCGCAAGTGGTTCCGGAGCGGCGCACGCTGTGATGATTACCGCACGCTTCGCGGCACGCACGTAGGGCTCCTGTGGAACCTCTCTGAGCCCCAAACCGGGCAGGTGAAGCTGGTCCGGTCCCTCGAAGTAGCCTGCGAGGCGGTCGAGAATCGCCTTGGTGGCGTCGTCCGCTCGGCGGAAGTAGGAGGGCGTTCCGAAGATGACTCCGTCGGCGTCGGTGATGCGTTCGGCCAGCCAGGGTAGGTCGTCCTGAATCTTGCACAGGCCGGTCGCCCGGCACATATGGCACCCGGTGCATGATCGGATCTCAAGGTCGCAGAGGTGCACCCTCTCCACAGTGGCGCCGGCGTTCTCGGCGGCCAGGGCAGCGGTCTCCACCGATCTGCTGACTATCCCCACACGCCTGCTCGCATCGATTACCACGATTCTCATTGCGTCTTCCTCCCTGTGCGCTTCGCGTTTCCGAACAGGCTTCTCTGCGCGCCTTCGGGGATGTCATCTTGGGCTTGCAGAGTGTCGATGCAGTTGTCGAGCCAGTCGATCGTCGCCCTTTCCGATGTCATGGCCGCTTCGAAGGTCATGCGCCTCAGTGCGATCGTGCGTTCCCCGTCGTGTGGGTACTCGTGCATGAACGTCGCGGCGCGAGAGCGGAGGCTGTCAAGGCGCGCCTGATGCTCCTCTCGTTGCGCGACAAGAACATCGACCAGGTCTTGGGGCGGGATATCCGCTGCGAAGTAGAGCTGGATCAGTAGCGGGTCTCGGAAGGGCGCTGACCCGTGCGGTTGTCCGGCCCACTCAGCGAGAGCTTCGCGGCCTGCGCGGGTGATGGAGTAGACCTTGCGGTCGGGACGACCTGTCTGGCGCTGACGCCGGACGCTGACTCGGCCAGCTCGTTCCAGGCGGTCGAGCGTTCGGTAGATCTGGGCTTGATCAGCCGTCCAGAAATGCGGGATCGCCTCGTCGAAGCACCTCGTCTTGAGGTCGTACCCCGACAGGTCGTCCGTAGACAGGAAACCGAGGACCGCACAGTCCAGCGACATCCCAAGAACTCCTTTTGGACGATATATGACAAAACAAGTATAGGGGCAAACATATAACAATGGCAAGGGGTGTAAAGGCTCAAGTGTGGATTGAGCGAGAGATGGAAAACGCCAGCTCAAGGTGGAGGCAATGTCTCAACCGTCAATAGAGGGTGAGATCTTGCAGCTCCTTTGGCTCGAGAATTGTCGAGCAGGGAGTCGTTGACGACCGCGTTGCGTACTAAGGAAGCGTCAAACAACAAGTAGGAGATTGGCTGGTGATGTCGAAGTAAGATCGTATGATCAACGAGCATGCGATCGGAGAGCGCTATCGGGCGCTCGCGGGAGAGTTCGATGAGAGACGTCGACGCCTGTGGGCGG
>JAUXNU010000014.1 GCA_030682655.1 Actinomycetota bacterium
CTCCCAGACGGCTACCTCGATCACTCGTACATGCGATGAGACGCGCGCGGCGAGCGCCTCGTACAGAACGCGTGCGAGGTTCTCAGCGGTGGGAGTGATCTCGTCAAACGGCGGCACTTCGTTGAGATATGCATGATCGAAGGGAGCCAGTGCCGCTGCAAGGTCGGACTTCAGGTCTTTGAAGTCGTATACGATGCCGATGTCGTCGAGCGCCTCCGCGCCGACCGTGACTTCCACGTCCCACGTGTGTCCGTGCAGCTCACGGCACTCGCCGGGATACCCGCGAAGCGCGTGCGCCGCGTCGAAGTGCCCCTTGACGGTGAGTTCGTACATCTCTTAGCCCCTTACGGCGGATCTCACTCGAAGAGCGTGTCGGCCCGGACGGTCTGACCGGGCTCGCACGTCGGATTCCCGACGATTCTGCGCAGGTCCATCGCTTGGTTGGCAAGCGCGTCCGCATCTGCGTTCTGCTCACGACGAACGTGGATGACCTCGAACGAAGAGAACCCCCGAAGCAGCTCCATCGTCCGTACGAACAGCGGTCGCAGGTTGGGGTGTTTGACACGGTAGACACCGTTGATCTGCTTGACCACAAGCTCGCTGTCCGCGTAGACGGTGACGGTGTCGAACCCGCTCACATGCGCGTTCTCGAGCCCCCACACGAGAGCCTCGTACTCGGCAATGTTGTTGGTCGCCTCGCCGAGGAAGCGACCCGCCTGGCAGACGACCGCGCCGTCGGCATCCGCGAGCACGAATCCGGCACCCGCAGGACCGGGGTTGCCGCGCGCCCCACCATCGGTGCGCAGAACGCAGCGAGCCATCTATGCCTCGCTCGGAGCACGGACCACCAGGAGTCTGCGACACGCAGGGCAGATTCCGATGTCCGGCCCGTCGGTGAGCGCCTTGACACGTTCAGCGGGCAGAACCATGCGACATGCCGTACACGCATCGTTCTCGAGGCGGCCCACTCCCACGCCACCCTTGCTCGATCGCACGGATTCGTAGCGCTTGAGAAGCTCGGCATCGATGTCGGTCCGAAGCGTTGCCCTGCGGGCGGTCGCCTCGGCGATCTCCTGCTGGAGGTGTCCCCCGCGGTCCTTGAAGCGCTCCACGAGCACGGCGTCCTTGCGCGCGAGCTGTCCCAGCGCACCGTCGATCGTC
>JAUXNU010000015.1 GCA_030682655.1 Actinomycetota bacterium
GGAGAGGAACTGACGGAGAGGATTCTCCTCGGCGGCTTCCACCTTCTTGTGGATCAGCCCGCCAGATTTCTCCACGAACGCCTCCTCGGATCCCTTGTGACATATCCTGCAGGTCTCGGCGACCTTCTTTGGCGAAACCCACGAATCGGGGTCGGAACTGGGCAGGATATCGTGCGCCGCGTGGCAGTCCCAGCACGCGGGAGCGTCGGTCGCGCCCTGCTTGTATGCCGCGCCGTGGTAGTAGTCGTCGTAGGAATCGTACTCGTCCAGGTGGCAGCGCGCGCAGACGCGGTACGCCGAGAGATGCAGGGCCCTCTGGGCGGCTTCGGTGTCGAGACGCTGGATGTAGTGGCCGCCGTGGCATGACGCGCAGGTGGCCGACTCGATGTTACCCTTGCCGATCTCCTCGGCGTGGATCGAACTGTCGTAGAGCTTCACGACCTCGGCGTTGCGCGCCTGCTGCTCCTCGTTGAAGAGCTCGCTCGACAGGTGGCAAGAGCGGCACGCGTAGCCGGCGTTGACGTTCCAGATCTCAGAGGGGTTGGGGGTGTCTTCATACTTGTAGTCGCTGTGGCACTTCTGGCACGACATGCCGGCGTGAGCCGACTCGTCGACACCGAGCACTTGGTATGACTTGGGCCGACCGGCGGAAGTCTTGATGAGGTTCTCGTCGCCGTGGCAGGAGAGGCATCCGCCGTTCGAGTCGTAGGCATATGGCACGCCCGGATCCCACTCGATGTTCAGGTCTTCGTGACAGTCGACGCAGTCCTTCTCGTCGTGACACATCATGCACTTGGTCTGCAGTTGTTTGTCGCCGGGCTCCACGTGCGGCTTCTTGGCCCAGTCCCAGGTGTGGAAGGCCGGGCGCAGCTTCTCTCTGGGCGTGTGATGACAGTCCGTGCACAGCGCGTTCGCCAGCAGGCCACGGGGCCCGTGCTTGAGCCCATGGCACTCGAAGCACTTCTTCATCGTCGGAACCTCGGTGCCATCCGGCCTGTGCGGGAACTGCGTGTGACAACTGCTGCACTGCACCAGCAGG
Organism: Actinomycetota bacterium; assembly: GCA_030682655.1. Lineage (NCBI taxonomy): Bacteria > Bacillati > Actinomycetota > Actinomycetota bacterium. The sequence goes on from JAUXNU010000015.1 coordinate 1,040, forward strand.
TGCAGGCCGTGAGTGAAGATGATCTCGCCGGCGTAGTTGTCGGTGTTAGCGATGTTTGCGTGGCACGGGTCGCAGTTCTCCTCGTAGACCTTGCCGCCGAAGTCGATGATCAACTTCGTGTCGTCGATCTTCGCCTCCTGGGCGAAG
>JAUXNU010000016.1 GCA_030682655.1 Actinomycetota bacterium
ACTAGTCCTTCGTTGAGGACTATTCGATCACGGTGACTTGCACTGGCGATCGCCGTTTGATCAAACGAGCCGGTGCCACGACAAGCGCCCTTCAAGATGACGCGCGAAAGCGCGAAGGAACTTCGAGCGATTGAGGGCAACCTGCTGAGCAGCCGAAAGTGGCTGCGCGTTCGGGCGCTACAACTCCTGAACAAGGGCCGCAGTGTGCAGGAGGTCGCCGATGGCCTTGGGACCTTCCCTCGCGTGATTCGACGCGTGAGGGATGGGTACCTGGCGGCGGGCCTCGCCGGCGCACTGGAGGATGCGCCAAAGAGCAATCGGCTCAAGCCACGGCTCGATGACGGCCAGGCGGCAAAGTTGGTGTCACTGGCGTGCAGTGCGCCGCCACCGGGCGCGGCGCGCTGGACGTTGTCGCTGTTGGCGGATGAGGCCGTGCGCCGAGGAATTGGCCCGGTGGTTTCGCGCGACAACGTGCACAAGGTTCTGAAGCGCCACGACTTGAAACCGTGGCGGGAAAAAAATGTGGTGCGTACCGAAATTAGACGACGAGTACGTGGCCCGGATGGAAGACGTCTTGAAATTGTACTCGGCACCGTCGAGGAGCGCGTATCCGCTCGTCTGCCTCGATGAACGCCCAGTTCAACTCCACGACGAGGTTCGGGCACCGACCTACGCCCGCCCAGGGCGGCCCGCGCGACGAGATGCTGAGTACAAACGACGGGGCACAGCGAACGTGTTCGCGATTGTCGCACCTCGGCTCGGCATTCACCTGACGCATGCGACCAAGGACAGGAAGTCGCCGAGCTACGTCAGGGCGCTGCAGCGGATCGCGGCGAAGTTCCCGAAGGCAAAGCGAATCCACCTGGTGCAGGACAACCTGAGCAGTCACACCGAGGCCGCCTGCATCCGGTGTCACCACCGACGTGATCGAGATCCACTTTCACCGAGATCACCGGAGACCCGGGTCTAAACGTTCGATGTGGTCGCGATCGTGATCGCGTTGCCGCTCCGCCGGAGCGAGCGCAGCGAGCGAAGGCGGCCTGTCATCGG
>JAUXNU010000017.1 GCA_030682655.1 Actinomycetota bacterium
GGCGAGGAAAATCAGCTAAATCGGTCGGGGCAATGCCACCGGAAGAGGTAAAGGCCGACTACAACTTGCCCAGCTCATGGCTCTGGATGGAGCTCGGAAAGCTAGTGACGGTCATGGACGCCGGATGGAGCCCGCAATGCGAAAGTCATCCACGGCGCGATCCGGCGCAGTGGGGTGTGCTAAAAACAACGGCGGTCCAGACGCTCGCCTTTGATTGTGGCCAGCATAAAGAACTGCCTGCAAGGTATCCGCCACGACCCCAGCACGAAGCACGGATTGGCGACATCCTCGTTACGCGCGCAGGGCCGAAAAATCGTGTCGGCATTTCTTGCGTCGTCGATCAGACCGAACCAAGGTTGATGATATCGGACAAGCTTATCCGCTTTCGATTGATCGACGGCCTCAGTCCGAGGTTCTTCGCACTGACCCTGAATGCAGGCGTAACCAGCAGTGCGATAGAAGACGCCAAGTCCGGCATGGCGGTGATGCAAATGAATATCTCTCAGGACAAACTTCGCGCGGTCCCCGTTCCCCTCCCACCTCTCGCCGAACAGCACCGCATCGTTGCCAAGGTAGATGCCCTGATGGCGACCTGCGACAAGCTGGAGGCGAGCCTGACGACTACCTCCACCACCCGACTCCGTCTGCTCGACGCACTCCTTCAAGAGCCCCTCACCCCGGTGTCGCTCGAAGAGGCCGCCTGATGCCCATCCGCAATGCCATCTGGACCGTCGGCAGCACCCCAAGGCAACTCAGCGAAGGTCGCCTTCCCAGCGAACGCGCGCTTGAGGACATGATTGTCGCATCACCCCGCATCCTGTCCGACGAATGGATGCTCATCGGGCGGCAAGAGCGCACCGCTTCCGGCGGTTTCATCGACCTGCTGGCCGTGGCCCCCGACGGGGCTCTGGTCCTGATCGAGCTGAAGCGCGACCGCACCCCGCGCGAGGTTGTCGCCCAGGCCATCGACTACGCCGTCTGGGTCGAGGAACTGGAGGCCCAGGACATCGACGCCATCTACCGCCGCTTCTCGTCCGGTCGGGACCTCTCGACGGACTTCCAGACACGCTTCGGTCAGCCGCTGGACGAGGAGACACTGAACGAGAGTCACCAGATCGTCATCGTCGCGGCCACTCTGGACGACAGCAGCGAGCGGATCGTCGCCTATCTGAACAAGCGCGACATCGCCATCAACGTGCTGTGCTTCCAGGTCTTCGACCATGGCGACCAGCAGCTCCTCAGCCGGGCCTGGCTTCTGGACCCGGTCCACACCCAGGTCAGCGCCGCAGCCGCCCCCAAGGCGCGGGGTCTGCGAGAGAGCGAGCCCTGGAATGGCGAGTTCTACGCCTCCTTCGGTCTGGGAAATGATCGGCGATCGTGGGAGGAGGCCCGGCGCTATGGCTTCATCAGCGCCGGCGGCGGCAGCTGGTATAGCAACACTCTGAACCTGCTGAACGTCGGCGACCGCATCTGGGTGAAGTCCCCGGGCCACGGCTTTGTCGGCATGGGCGAGGTGACGGGACGTCCGCAGCCGGCCGCCGAGTTCCAGGTCACGACACCGGAGGGCGAACGCCCCGCGCTCGATGTCCTGACCGGGGGCGACTACCACCGGGCGGTTGCCGACGACCCGGAGCGCTGCGACTATTTCGTGCCGGTTAGCTGGATCCATACCGTTCCGCTGGAGCAGGCCGTCAACGAGATCGGCCTGTTCGGGAACCAGAATACGGTCTGCAAGCCGACCACCCCGAAGTGGCGGACCACCGTCGAGCGCTTGAAGGAGCGGTGGCCGGAGACGGCGTAGCGGTGAACTGCTCAGGCAGGTTAAGCGCCATAGTCTGGGGCCAAACACACTGCGCGCTGGGACGGTCAATATGAGGGTCTGGATGCAGGTCTAATAGCGCTCTGGACCTGTGCTGGACGAGCAAGTCTGGAGGTTCGGTCCATAGCGCGCGAACAGTGCGAAACCGCTCCAGCGGACTCCCTGAGGACCGCCGGGTGCAGGTCGAGAATATCGCTCCAGCCGTATCCCAAGGGTTTCCCAACGAGGGTGTCTTTCAGGTCCGCACAGGCGAGACGAAGGGCTTGGTCACGACAACGGCAGCTTCGCAGGATTGGCGCAGTCTCAAGGCGGGCCCAGCCGATCGCAAGCAGACCTAATGGGAGTCTGCAGTGGGTGGGAAGCGGACCTTCCGGCGATCCTGCTTCCAGCCTCACTCCATCCGGCAGAAGCAATACATGAACTGCTGAGGGGCGCCCCAAGGCGTCTCGTGCAACTCGGTGACGCTGTCCAACAGACGGAACTTCGGGCCGAACTCCTCGTGCAGGTTTTCTGCGTCGTAGCGAACGACATCCAATCCGCTGCACTTTTCAGGCCCGTCCAAACCGAAGGTGGCGACAATGACGTGGCCGCGAAGCCGAACTGAGCGGGCGACTTGGCGCACGTATGCGGCTCTGTCATCTGCGCTCGTCAAGAAGTGGAACACCGCTCGGTCGTGCCAGACATCGTAGCGAGCAGCTTCCAGCTCCACCGTCGTGATGTCGCCGGTGATCCAATGCACCGAGGCACCCGCATGTCCCATTCGGTCCTTCGCCACCTCAATCGCCGCCGGAGAGATGTCGAGCACCGTCACGTCGCTGTAACCGCGCGCGACAAGATCATCGACCAAAGTCGCTTCCCCACCACCAACGTCAATGACCGCGCTGCCGGTGTCCGGCGTCGCGTGTTCGATGAGCCTCAGGGAAACCTCCAAGTGGGGGCGATACCAGCTCACCTCGTCCACCGCCTTAGTTTGATAAACGTTTTCCCAATGGGCCTTGGTCGTCATCGCCGCCACTCCCGAACTGTCCTTGAAAACTGGGGTTGGGATCATCTGAACGCCAGAGGGCCCACCGGTCGAAACCCGTTATTCTCGCCCGCGACGCACACAGACGTTCATTGGGGAGTTCAAAGCCGCAGGCCGAGACGTGGCCCGAGCCAGATCATGAGACTGTAGAGCATGATCGTAAGCAGGCATCCGGCAACCAAGGCTGCCCAGAAGCCAACGCCGGCGCGCAGCAGCGCCGGGATGGCGAGAAACATGGGCAACGAGGGCAGCACGAACCAGAAGGTCGCCTGGGCGTGGTCCGCCATGTTCGCCACGTCAGGACGGTCTCGCCAGAGCCAGATCATCCCAAGAACCGAGATCAGAGGCAGTGAAGCTATCAGGGCGCCGACGCCGGGAAAGCGCTTGGACACCGTCGAGATCAACGCGATGATCAGGCCGGAGAGCGCAGCCTTGAGGATGAAGTAGAGCATCTAGACGACCCGCTTCACTTCTGAATACGAGCCCTCCGTGCGCAGAGTGATCGTCACCGGCGCGCCCGATCTGTTGCGCCAGAACCAGCCGTGGCTGCCCGTGAAAGCCGCGACGAGTTCGCCCTCGACCCGTTGTTCCGACCCCTTGCCGTAGCCGTGGTAGGGCGTGCCCGGACGGTCGGCGTGGGTGTCGAAGTTGACCGCTCCGCCGCTGCTCGTCCAGGTGAAGTCCACCCGGGCGCCTTCCTCCATCACCAGTTTGATCTCGGCGCCCTGGTCGGGTGCGAGGGTGATGACGGTTTCGTCCGTGCGTTGACCATTCGGGGCGGGAGTCGTTCCGGCCGGAGTGGCTGGGGCGGTTGTGGTGACGGCGGCAGGGGCGGACGCAGCCACAGCCAGACCCGCCTCTTCGGCCTCAGCTTCGGCGGCGAGTTGCATCTTGATCCGCCCCATCTCGGTCAGACCGAGCAGAGATCCGACCCGGGTCGGATCGACGCCGTATTCGGCGGGGAGGACGACGGTGACGAGGAGGGCGGAGGCGATGACCACGGCGATACCGGTCGACTTCAGCAGCTTGCCGGTCGAAGGCAGTTCGGCGGCGTCAGGCTTGTTGGCGTTATACATGGGTCAGGTCTCCGGTCAGGCGACGAAGAAGCCGACGAGCTGATAGCCCGCCAGAATGAAGCCGAGGGTCATGACGACCACATTGGCGGTGTAGGCGTGACGCCAGAAGCTGGAGGTCTTCCTCCAGAAGCCCATGACGATCAGGATGGCGCCGAGCGCCAGAAGCTGACCGATCTCGACCCCGACGTTGAACGCCAGCAGATTGCCGATCAGGCCGTCGGGCGACATGTTGAAGTCCTGCAGCTTGGTCGCCAGGCCGAAGCCGTGGAACAGGCCGAACACCAGGGTCGCGGCCTTGGT
>JAUXNU010000018.1 GCA_030682655.1 Actinomycetota bacterium
TGTATGTGTAGGTCTTCGAGGCGCCGGACGCGAGCGAGATCGGGCCGAAGCTCTTGCCGTTCGAGTCGGCGATCCTCACATCGGTCAGGTCGCACTGTCCCGTGTTCGTCACGACGATCTTCCACGTCGCCTGCGGCGCAGGAGGCGGGGGTGGAGGCGGCGGCACGCACTGGATTCCGCTCGCACTCGCCAGCGCCGGGAACGAGTAGGTCTCGGTGTCGTGGAACACGCCGTCGCCGTCAGCGTCGACCGTCTTCTCGATCTTGATGCCGCCGATGCATGGCTTCGTGAGCACGAGGACTGTTGCGTCGTCGGTGTCCGTGTACGTCCGGTTCCACTCATCGCATCCCGTCGCGGTCGCCGTGTTCACGGTGTCCTTGGTGACGGTCGTGGTGTATGTGTAGGTCTTCGAGGCGCCGGACGCGAGCGAGATCGGGCCGAAGCTCTTGCCGTTCGAGTCGGCGATCCTCACGTCGGTCAAGTCGCAGTCGCCGGTGTTCGTCACGACGATCTTCCAGGTGACCTTCGCGCCGCTTGGCGGGACAGGCACGCATTGGATCGAACCCGCGGGGCTACCATCGTCGTAGATGGTCTCGGTATCGTGGAACACGCCATCCCCGTCGGCGTCCACGGTCTTCTCGATCTTGATGCCGCCGACGCAGTCCTTCACAAGCAGAGTAGCGTCGTCGGTGTCGGTATAGGAGCGGCCGCGAACGTCGAACCCTTCGGCGGTCGCCACGTTGACCACTTCGCCGGTGATCGCCGTCTTGTAGGTGAACGTCTCGCTGGCGCCGGGTGCAAGCTCCGCGATCGGACCGAAGCTCTTGCCGTTGGTGTCGTCCACGACGACGTCGTACAGAGTGCACTCACCGGAGTTCGTGACGACGATCTTCCATGTCGCCTTCGGATCGAACACGGGCGGCGGGCCGTCACACTGCACGGAAGCGCCTACCACGGCCAGCGGCCCAACGTAGGTCTCCGTGTCGTGGAACTCGCCATCGCCGTCGGCGTCCACGGTCTTCTCCACCGTGATCTCGCCCCGGCAGACGTGCACCGCAGCTTCGTCGGTCGCGGTGTACTCCGCGCCGTTCTCGTCATACCCCTGAGCCAGTGCGACATTGAGCGTGTCCTGCTCGACCGATGTCTCGTAGTCGAACGTCTCGCTCGCGCCTGCAGCCAGTTCCGCGATCGGCCCAAAGCTCCTGCCGTTGGTGTCCGTCACCATGACATCGTAGAGCGTGGCGTCACCTGAGTTCGTGACGACAAGCTTCCACTGCGCGGTGCCGGCCGGGCCGGTCTCGTCGTGCGTGAAGACGCCGTCGCCGTCGAACTCGACGGTCTTCTCCAGCGAGATGTCGGGCGCGATGACATGCACTCGCGCGCTGTCGGTTGCCGGTCCGACCGGCAGGCCGAACATGTCGATTCCGATCGCGGACACCTCGTTCACGGTGTCCTCGGCTATCTCGGTCTCGTAGGATTCGGTCGCGGAGGCGCCTGGTTCCAGCGTGTACGGGCCAAAGGTGCGACCGTTCGTGTCGGTCATGTACACATCGGTCAGCCGGGTATCACCAGCGTTAGTGACCATGAGCTTCCACACCGCCATACCGGCGGTGCCTGTCTCCTCGTGGGTAAAGACTCCGTCACCATTGAACTCGACGGTCTTGGAAACCCGGATCGCCGAGGTTCGCACGTCCACATCCGCAGCGTCGGACACCGGCCCGACCGGCAGGCCGTCAAGCGCGGTCCCGACAGCGGTTGCCTCGTTGACGGTGTCGCCCTGCGGAACGGTGATGTACTCGAAGGTCTTCGACGCACCGGACGCAAGTGCGAACGACGCCCCGAACCCATGTGCGTTCGTGTCGGTGACGGTGACGTCGGTAAGCGGCGTGTCACCGGTGTTCGTCACGACGATCTTCCAGACCGCCGGGGAACCGGCGACGTACGTCTCCGAATCGCTGAATACTCCATCGGCGTTGAAGTCGACGGTCTTGTCGATTGCGAGAGCGGGCTCTATCACCGGAGAATTCTCGGTGACCATACCGTACATGTAGTCGGGGACGTCGCGCTGCTCGTATCCCTCGGCGTACAGGGTGTTGCGGACGAACTTGAGGGTGCTCTCGCCAGATGCCTTGGTCTCTATGTCCTGCGCCCGAACGACGTAGTCCGCGGTGTAGGTCCTGGTCTCTCCCGCCGCAAACGTCACGCCGGTTGCGAGTGTCTTGGTGCTCCCGTCGGGCTTGACGTCCCAGACGTTCAGAACCGCTGAGTTCGCGTTGGTGTTCTTGACCTGAAGGTTGTAGGTGATGGTGTCGCCGACCCGGTAGTACACCGGCGCCGCCGTGGCGCGCTTGCTCAGCTCGATGTTCGCCGCGAACGCGGGCGAGACACTCAGGAGCGCAAGCGCAGCGGTCAGGAGCACGAGCGCGCCAAGCGTCCAGAGGCGACTGACACTGACCGCCTTCAGGGAGCGCCGCGGCTCGAATCCGTTGCGACCGCGTGACGCCCAACGCACAACCAGCCCGATTGCCGCGGCCAGCAGTGCCAGCATGCCAAGGAGCGTGCCGCTGCCACCGGTGAACGGCAAGAACGGTTCACCCTTGCCCGGAGTCGTCAGTCGCCAGTCGTCGCTGTCATTGTCCGGGTTGGTGTCCTTGTCGTTGTGGATGACGACGATATTGTCGATCGTGGTGCCGGCCGGCACATTGCTCTTGAGGCGAACTGAGTATGTGAACGACTGCCAGCCGTCTTCCGGCGCCAGCGTCTCCTCGAACGTCCAAAGGATCTTGCCGCCTGAGTCGACACCGCCGTTTGAGTCGGCGACGTCCACGTAGCGCTCGTCGTAGTCGTCGGTGATCGTGTAGGATTCGACAGCTTCCTCGCCGATATTGCGGTAGCGCAGCGTGAAGACGACAAGCTCGCCGGGTCGGGCCGTCACGACCTCGGCGCTCTTGAGGATCTCAAGATCCGGCGGGAAGGGCAGGAACACCGGAATGGTGACGAGCGACGTGTCGCTCACCATCCGCTCGTACTTGTCTGTGCCGGTCGCTGTCGCGACGTTGGTCGTGTCGCCCATCAAGACGTTCGTGCCACTGAGAGTCTCGGAATCGCCGGGCTCGAGGACGGGAATCGTTCCGATGAGCCCGATCTTGTCGTCGACGACGTCCACGTCGAAGAGCGTGACCTCGCCGGTGTTGGTCACCGTGAAGAAGTACGTCACTTCCGTGCCCCGGAGCACGCCGGCGATCGAGTCGGCGTTCGCAGTCTTCACGAGGTCGATGTCGATGCCGGGCACGATCACGCGCGCACTGTCACTTACCGGCCCAACCGATCGCTTGGTTTCGTCGAGGCCGGTCGCGGTCGCGGTGTTCTCGGTGTCCTCGGCCACGTCGGTCTCGTAGACGTCAGTGACCGAACCGCCCACCGCGATCGAGTAGGGTCCGAAGCTCTTGCCGTTGGTGTCGGTGACCATCACGTCGTGAAGGGGTGCGTCGCCGGTGTTGCTGACGACGATCTTCCACGACGCGGGGCGGGGCGCCCACGTCTCCTCGTCGGTGTAGATGCCGTCACCGTCGAAGTCGACCGTCTTGGCGATGCCGATCGCCGGAGCGATGATCGCCGAGGACTTGGTGACCGTGGCCGCGATGTCGTCGGGCACGTAGGGTGCCGAGCGCACCTCGGTTCCCTCGACGTGGAGGGTGTTCACAAGGACATTCTGGCCGGCGATGAGACTGGAGTCCGCGGGGTCCGCGGCGTAGTCGAGGGTGTAGTTCGCGGTCTCTCCCGGAGCGAAGGTGCGGCCCGAGTCCAGCGTCGTCACGCTGCCGTCGGGCAGCTTGTCGGTGACGGTGAGAACCGCCGTGTTCGGGTTCGTGTTCGTCACGCTCAGGCGATAGTGGATCGTGTCGCCAGCGTGGTACTTCGCGGGATCGCTCGCCGCGACCTGATTGGTCACGCCGACACTCGCCGCGAGAGCTCCCCCGGCGAACACCAGTCCCGCGATCGCACACGCCATCGCCGCGATCGCCATCGTCCGTTTCCGTCCACCCATCCTCAAGGCCCCCTCGCTCCATCGTCCTAGCCAGTCCGCTCGCCGAGACGTTCTCCGTCCCGACGCAATCGAGATCGACCCACCTCCGGACACCACGCTGCCGCAGCCGAAGCCGCGGCAGAATCGTGCGCTGCATGTGTGCCGGGACCGCACCTCTACCACGTTTGCCGAGGAAAGACAGCCTGGTCACGGCATGTCCAGATGCTGACGGTATACCTCACGCAGGCGTCCTTGGCACTAGGTGCAAGGACAATTCATACGTATTGCTTCCGTACTCATCCTTCCGGCCGAGAATCTCTCATCCACTACGCCGTCGAGAAATTGCGCGGTGCCCGTGAGCTGCACAGCATTCATGGCAGAAACTCCCATATGCAATTTCTCTACGGTGTAGGGTTGTCTCCCTACGGCCGATAAACGGTGTAGAATCTGAATCGTCCTTATGCCGGAAGGGAGATCGGAAACCGTGTCAGCGTATGCCCGCGCACGTGGCCGCAAGCCGCGCATGACCTACGACGAGATCGTCGGCCAGGCCCTCGATCTGATCGACAAGCAGGGCCTCGAGGCCCTCTCGATGCGCCGTCTCGGCAAGCAGCTCGGCGTCGATCCGATGAGCATCTACCACCACATCCCGAACAAGTCGGAACTGCTCGACGCCGTCATAGACTCGGTCATGGCTCAAGTGGATATCACCGTCGACGACCCCTCGGCTCCTTGGGAGGAACGCGTACGAAGACTCGCAACCGCGTACCGTGACGCACTGGCCGCCCACCCGAATCTCATCCCGGCGATCGCCGCGGGACGCGCCCGGATGTTCGGCGGCCTCGCGCCCGCCGAGACGCTGCTCAGCATCTTCGACGCCGCCGGGCTGCCCCGGTCCCGCTGGCTCATCGCGATGAACGCGTTCTCGGCGTGGATCCTCGGCGCGACAACGATGGAACTCACCACCGGCCGAGGAGCGGCTCGCGTCATCGTGGACTGGGCCGTGAGCGTTTCGCATGACGACTACCCGCACGTGGCCACGGCCGTCGCGACACATCACGCCGAGGAGCCGGATGCCTACTTCCGCTACGGCGTCATGACGCTCATCGCGGGACTCGCGGCGATCGCATCCGGCGACGAGCCGAACGGGAAGTAGCGGGCGGTCAAGGCCGCTCGGCGCGTTGCCTCAGCTGCGCGATGGGTATCGTCTGCAATGAAAGCCCGCGTCGACGGCACCGGAGGGGCGGTTTGGGTAGGATAATCACACAGGATCGGTAGGAGGGCTGCCGAGGTGACGAAGGGAGCCAGGGGGTCTGGGAGCATCGCAGACAGTGAAGAGGGGACTCGCGTATGGACGTGCGGGTGCGGGGGAGATGGATGCGTTGCGCACTGATCCGTATCCAAGCGAGATGTCGGATCTTGGGGAAGATGGGATTGTTGCCATCGCCGATGCGCAGGTTCGTCGCGCGTACAACAACAAGCGTCTGCCTCACATGAGGCCGAACGGTCGAGAAGAAGGTCCGCGCCGAGGAAGCGTCATATCAGGTCGAGTATGTGGAGTACCGAGACCGACCGACCGGCTCTTGGATTTCTCGCACAAGGTGAGGCTCAAAATACAGTAGTCGCAGACGCTGGGAATGACGCTCGATCTGGGACCGGTTCCCCGAACAGGAAGAGGGCGCTTCGAGCATCTCGAGACGCCCTCTTCGAGCTGTTGGACAACTGCCTTCGCGCGCGGCCACAGCAACTGTACGACACTGCCATGCGAGGAGCCTGCGAGATCAGTTTTCGACCGTCATCAGGGGGTCATTACTGAACCGTCGGCGACACCATCAACCAGGTGCTCCAGTACAAGAAGATCAGACCGTGGTGCGACTACCTCTTCGGCCTGTCGGTGTACGTGTGTGTTCCTGAGTCTGAGCACGAAGTCGCTACTCTACGGGCGTTGGCGCGATACAGTGTGCGTCCCCGCCCGTATTTCCCGACAGGCTCCTAGACATCGCCGTTCCCCTTCTCGGCCCTGGGGGTCATGAACTCGGGCCTCGGCAGAGCCTTCGCTAGATCGAGGAGGAAGATGAGCCGGTCCTTGAAGTTGGCGACTCCCTCGAAAGCCTCGACGGCCTCGGTAGAGAGCGCCTCCTTCGGTGCGGGCCGGATATCGCTCACAAGGATACTGACGACCTCGCTCGCGGAATCGACTGCAAGTCCGACAAGACCAGACTCACCTTCGGCTACTACGATCCGGGACCTCAGTTCGGGCTCAAACTCCCGGGCGAACAACCGCATCGAGATGTCGACGATCGGTATGACCTGGCCACGCAGGTTGATCACACCCTCAACACCGCTGGGCGCAAGTGGCACAGGCGTCGGCTTCTCGTAACGGATGACGCTCTGGACACAGAGAATCGGCAGACCGTACTCCTTGTCACCGAGATGGAAGAGGACGAACTGGCGGCTCTCCTGGATAACGGCCTCTTCCATGATGGCCTCTTCCACCAATACCCTCTTAGTCCAACTCGAACTGAAGTGCCGACTCCTTGAGCTTCTGCGCCATGCCCGCAAGCTCCTGGGCAGACGATGTGATCTCCTGCGTACAAGCGACTTGCTCCTCGACCGCTGCGGCAGTCTCCTGCACTGATGCCGCACTCTCCTCGACGACTGCAGCGATGTCATGCATCGAGCGGTTGACGTTGTCGGTATCTCGTGCTTGGTCAGCCATCACCGAGGCAATCTCATCTGCGAGGGTGGACGTGTGGGTAACGGCTTCCGTGATTCGACGCAGGGCCTCGCCTGTCTTGCCAACGATCTCCGAGCCCAAGGTGACCTCGGCCGTACTGATCTCCATGCGCTTCACCGAGACAGCCGTCTCGTCCTGGATGTCGCCGACCAGCGCGCTGATTTGCTCTGCTGCCTTGGCCGAGCGCTCAGAAAGCTTCTGGACCTCCACGGCGACGACCGCGAAGCCTCGGCCGAGATCCCCCGCACGCGCAGCTTCGATCGCCGCGTTCACCGAAAGTAGGTTCGTCTGATCGGCGATCGACGCAATCACGTCAACGATGGCGCCTATCTCCTTGGATCGCGTGCCGAGCACTCCTACCGACGAGCCGAGCGCCTCGATCGCCTTCCGTATTTCGGCGATCTTCTTGATGGCCTGGTCGGTAGTCTCTTCGCCGAGGAATGCTGCCCTAGCTGCTTCCTCACTCATCTTGCTTGTCTCTTCGGCCTGAAGCGCCACGCTGTTGACGGACTTGGTCATCGACTCCATGGCCGAAGTCGTCTCCTCGACTTCGCGCGACTGCAGTTCCGCGCCACGCGCAATCTGCTGCATCGCCGAGCTGATCCCGGTACCGGAGGAGCTAATCTCACTCGCGGCGCCGGAGAGTAGGGTGGCTGCGTCTAGGACCGATTCGGACGAGCACTGCACCTGCGACACAATCTCGCCAAGCGGCTCGAGCACTCTACGCCTGAGCATCGTGCGGTACGCCAACTGCCCCGGAATGGCACAGACCAACATGACCGCACCGCCGAAGACGGCGGTCCATAGCAACTGGTCGGGTTCGACGAGGAGCACGAAACGTGCAAAGAACCCCGTCGCCAGCAGACCAATGGCCACAGCGGGACCAACCGTTACCCACGCCATAATCGTGAGCGTGAAGGGCACGCTGCGATTCCTGGCGCTGCTACGAAGTGCCCTGGGCATGTCCAGCTTGCCCCCTTTGAGACTAGCAGCCTCCCCTCTGGCCGCTGCGTTCACAGAATAGCAGACGCTCCCCGTGAGACGTACTGGTCTGCTTCGCGGTCTTTCGCGGTCTTTCACCAGCGAACAGCCGCCGCTGACGCGCAAGACGCTGATGTGAGATGACCGGTCAACCCCGTTCCCTCAATGAACGCGTCGATGATCCTCTTCGGCCTGCTGTTCGAGCACTACAAAGAGCCGGACAGCCCGAACTGGATGTCGTTCTTCTTCGGGTCCCTGACCGGCATTGTGTCCCGGCTTGCCATCGGCGTCTACATCTGGAGCCCCGGCTCTATCGCCGAGCCCCCCGGGTTCGTCTACGCGATCTTCGCGATTACGTTCCTGTTCTTCAACAGCTTCGCCATCAACCAGGTGCTCCAATACAAGAAGATCGGACCGTGGTGCGACCACATCTTCGGCGAGTCGGTGTACGTGTTCCTGAGTCTGAGCACGAAGTCGCTACTCGCGTGGCTTGTGTTCGCAAACGCTCTTATGTCTACATGGGGCAAACGGCGGCGGGCAGCAGCCGCTTCTTGTCAGCGCGCTTGAGAGCCCGAGCGGTCGAGGTATGTCACGACCGAACGGGCGAACGCCTCGAAATCACTCATGTGGGCCTCGAAGCCAAGGACCCGGTCCCGGTCCACGTCGCCGTACTCGTGCGCCAGGATGTTGCGAAAGCCCGCCATCTCCCGTAGACCCGGGAGAGCACTCGGCGGCAGAACCTCCGCCGCCCCAAGAATCTCGATGGCTCCGCGATACGTTGTCCAGGGAGTCGGATCGATCGACGCCGCAATCATCGCCGCGACGTCGAGCAGGTCCTGGATTGCCCGATACAGCGCGCGTTCGAGCGCAAGTTCCGTGTCGCTGATGGCTATCCCCGCATGTGGGCCGCTCTCGCGACGAGCCGCATCGATTAGCAGGGCCGCGCGGTTGGCCATTTCCATCATCGAATCGAGCTTGTCGTAGACCCGGCCCTCAAGCATGGCGGTCGAAGAAGTCGCCGGACAGTATCCGCTCTCGCACCGCACGGCGACGCGCCTCCGCCGACGGCCTCTCGCGCTCCGCGCGCTCGCGAACTGACCGCTCAAACCCGAGCCGCGAAGCTCGATGTGCACCCGCCACAACCAGCCCCTCCTCGATCACGGCGAGCGCAAGCTCCAGGGCGACCTCATCCGGAAGGATTAACTCGATAGCGTCCGTTCGAAAGACCAGCGACAAGCGACCGATCAAGTCGAGGCGCACGTTCCATCTCTCCTCGGCGGTCAGGGACTCCGACAAGAGAACCGCGACGTCCACGTCGCTCGCCGGCCGCGCATCTCCCCGCGCAACGCTGCCGAAGAGGTACGCGACCTCAACATCGTCCCGGGCGGCGAAGAAGACCGACAACAGCGCTGCAGCCGTGTCCGGCGACGGCGGCCACGTGCGGGGCTCGCGGTCGTCGAAGCCGATAGCGCGCGGCCCGGGCGCAGCGTAGACGGCCGGGGCCTCACGCACCACACCGGCCCCGGTCTGGCCGGCGACCCGCTCCAGTGCCGCCGCGCGGAGGAACCCGGAGCGGGTCAGATGCTCGCCCGCGGCGGCCTCGTCGATCGCCGCAAGCAAATCGGATGGCAGTGTGATGTTGATGCGCTGAGTCATGCGAGGATTGTAACACACGGCGTGTGTGTTGCGTGTGTATCGGCAAGCCACGGAGTCCCGGAAGTGAACTCCCCCGAGCCGCCCCTACAGCCCCAGCAACCGCTCCGCGTTTCCGCCAAGGACCGCCGCAACCTCGTCGGCGTCGAGTCCCGTGCGACGCAAGTGCGCGATCTCGTGCGCGACATCCGTCCAGGGACCATCCGAGCCGAACAGCACGCGGTCCGCGCCATGCGCGCGTACGAGAGAGACCCACTCGTCGTCGGGCAAGCGTCCGAGCGTGTAGGCGGTGTCGAGCCAGACATCGCGACCAGCGAGCAGTCGCGCGACGTCGTCCCACCGCTGGAAACCGCCAAGGTGCGCGAGGATCGCGACGAGTCCGGGCCACTGGTCGAGCATCGCCGCAAAGGACTCGGCGGTGCCGCGCACTGTGGGGTAGATGATGTCAGCCCCCGCATGGAACAGCACGATCATGCCGTGCTCGATGGCGGCGTCGTACATCGCTCCCATGCGGGGGTCGTGCGGCTCGAAGGACTGGTACTCGGGATGCAGCTTGAAACCGCGCAGACCGAGTGCGGCCATGCGCGCGATCTCCTCGGCCGGGTTGGGGAAGTCGGGGTGCATGGCGCCGAAGGGCACTATGCGCTCGCTGGCGGTCGTTGCGGCCCAGTCGTTGATCGACGCGACCTGCGAGGGCTTGGTCGCGACCGGCTGGATGACCGACACGTCGACCCCGCAGCGATCCATCGCGGCAATCAGGCCCGCCACGGTACCGTCGTAGAGCGCGCGCACGTCGCCGGCGGCCTCGAGAGAGGCGATCGCCCCGGGCGCCAGGGCGTCGGAGAACGCGTGAGTATGTACATCGACTATGCGCATCGCGCCAAGGATAGCGCAGCGCGGGACCGGATTGTCAGCCGATCTGGCCGAGAACCAGCGTCGCGGCGATCCACAGCATGATGCCCGCGATGGCGAGATCGAGCACGCGCCACGCCGCCGGCCGCTCGAAGATCGGTGCGAGCAGCCTCGCCCCGAACGCGAGCGAGAAGAACCACACCACCGACGCGCATCCCGCCCCCAGCGCGAAGTGCGCCCGGCCAGGCATCGCATACTGCGCAGCCAGACTGCCAAGGAGAACGATCGTGTCCAGATACACGTGCGGGTTGAGAAGGCTCACGGCGAGCGTGGTCGCAATGGTGGCGCGCAGCGTGCGCGAAGGCGGAGGCGTGGGTGCGTCGTCCGCCTCCAGGTGTCCGGGGTGGATCGCCGAACGCAGCGCAAGCACGCCGTAGACCGCGAGGAACGCAGCGCCGCCCCAGGCGGCGATCTGCGTGATCGCCGGGAAGTGCGACACGAGCGTACCGAAGCCTCCGGTCCCGGCAGCGATGAGTGCCGCGTCGATTCCGGCGCAAAGGGCAGCGACGGTGAAGGTGTGCTCGCGGCGCAGTCCTTGGCGAAAGACGAAGGCGTTCTGGGCGCCGATCGCGATGATGAGGCTCGCGCCCAGAGCGAAGCCGGAAAGAAGTGGAAGACTCGTCATGCGCAAAGGGTAGCAGTCCTCGCGCGCGAGGGAATAGCCTGTAAGCACTGCCCACTGAGAGGAGCCCAGGAATGGCGACGCGAGACAGACAGAACTACGCGCTCCAGACAATCTTCTCGTTCTTCCTCGGACTGATAGTGCTTGCGTTCATAGGCATCGGTGTCAACACGTTCTACGAGTCGCCCACGACCGACCAGGCGGTCCAAGACGAGCTCGACTCTCTCTACCGGCAGCAAGGCAACCTCTCCCCCAAGGCAGGAACGACGGAACTCACGCCGCAGCAGCAGAGCGAGGAGAAGCGTGTCCAGGACCGGATCAACGAGATCAACAAGGAGCAGGAGACCATCCGCGAGGGCTGGGCGCGGAACACGAGCATCGTGCTGATCGCGTTCGCAACGCTTGTGATGGGCATCTCGCTCGTGCGGAGCGAACAGCTGCGGGTGATATCGAACGGCCTGCTTCTGGGAGGCCTGTTCACGACCATCTACGGCGTGGGCTGGGTGCTGTTCTCCGGGCAGTCCGTTGCGCGATTCGTGGTGGTGGTCTTCGCGTTCGCGATATCGATCGGTCTGGGCTATGTGAAGTTCGTCCGCGAGCGGGCGGGGGCGGCGATGGCGCCGGCCGGTGCGGTCGTGCTCGCAGGCGGTCCGCTGCCCGAAGGTGCGGTGGCAGAACTCGCCGCACGCGTGGATGCGCTCGAGGCGCGGGCGGCTGCGGCTGCGGCTGCGCTCGGGGCCCCGCGGGACGCTCTGGGTAAGGACTACCCATCTACGCGAGACTGAAACAGCAGTAGGAGTGGGCGCCGCAAGCGGCGCGAGTGAGGGGTGATCGGCTATGAGGGGCGTATCTTTGACGATGCGGGGGGCGATCGCGACGGCAGTGCTCGTCGCCATGCTCACGGGTGGGGCTGCGGCGGCGCATGCAGCTGTCCCGATTCTGACCGCCGACATCTATGGTTGGGTGAAGGACAAACAGTCCGGGGAGCCGATAAGCGGCGCAACGGTCGAACTCTTGTACGACGCTGGCTCCACATGGGAGTTCGAGGACTCGACGACTTCCAACGCGACAGGCAGATACTCGTTTGTTGACCTCTCCGTGGGACCCGACCGGGTCATCAATTTCTCCCACTATCGACACCGCCCGACGTTCGCGTACGCGGACTATCTCGGCACGCCCTTGCGCAAGGACGCAACGCTTCGACCCCTGGTCGAACGCCTATGGGGCAGCAACCGCTACTCTGCTGCCGTAGACATCGCCGGCAGATTCGGTGATGGCTCGGGCTCGGTGCCGTGGCCGCCCGCGACACACGTGATCATCGCTTCCGGCGAGGACCGCGCCGCAGCCGACCCGCTTGCTGCCGCCGGTCTCTCCTGGATCTACGACGCGCCCCTCCTGCTTGTCGACACCGACTACGTACCCGCCGAAGTAGTGCAGACGGTGGCCGGCATGAAGGCGACCTACGGGCCGCTGACCATTCATATCGTCGGCGGCACGACGTCCGTACCCAACGCCCGTTTCACGGAACTCAACGCAGCCGTAGGCGGCGGGCTCACCAAGGACCGAATCCTGTCCGCTGGAAACAGGTACGACCTGGCCGCGGCAATCGCCGCACGCATGAAGCAGGTGGCCGCCGTCACTCCGGGGAAGACGCTGCCGACGGAAGTATTCGTTGCCAATGGAGCCGACGCAACCAAGTTCTTCGATGCGCTTGCGCTCTCGCCCATCTCAGCCGAGCGCGGGGTGCCGATTCTCCTGGTGAGCGCTGGTTCGATTCCGGGCGCCACACAAACTGCACTGAACAACCTGAATCCTTCCGAGGTGATTGTAGGTGGCGGCCCGAACACGGTCGGATCCGCAGTCTACAGCGCACTCGATTCGCAGTTCACCGCCGACCGGTGGTGGGGCTCGAACCGCTACACGACCGCCATCGACATAGCCGAAGAAGCCTTGGCGGAAGGTTGGCTCAACCCTTCGTACATCGGCGTTGCAGCGAAGCTGCCGGATGCCCTTGCGGGCGGAGCGACCATGGGGAGTCTGCGAGGCCCCCTCGTCATCACGAATGGAACGCTGCTCACGCCGGAGACCGAGTCCTTCCTCGAGAGGTGGGACACCGGAAACGACATCGCCGCATACGCCCTCGGCGGCCCCAACAGCCTGTCCGAGACGGTGCGACAGGACATGATCACGGCGCTCGTCCCGTAGGACCGTACTCGATCCGTAGAATCGACAAGGCCGGTAAGGATGCATTCTCCCTACCGGCCTGCGGTTTCGTATGGCGGGAGTGACGGGGCTCGAACCCGCGACCTCTGGCTTGACAGGCCAGCGCTCTAACCAACTGAGCTACACCCCCGTGTCCCGTGAGACACAGCTTGCGTATTGTATCGACCTTCGTGCGTCGTGTCCACACGCCCGAACAGGGGTCGGGAGTTCGTCCGAGGCCTACGCGGCCCACTGTGCGCTCAGCACTTCCGCCTGCTCGAGAACAAGCTTCGTCGCCGCTTCCTGCTTGTCGGGGGGATAGCCGTACTTGCGCAGGATGCGCTTGACGATGACCCGCATCTCGGCTCGAACGTTCTCGCGCACGGTCCAGTCGATCTTCACGTTCTCGCGCACCTTCGCGACCAGCTCATGCGCGAGCTTCTTCAGCTCAGCGTCGCCAAGGACTTCGCGTGCACTCCCGTTCTCAGCCAGTGCGTCGTAGAACGCGACCTCGTCGTCGGTCAGCCCGAGGCCTACGCCTCGTTCCTGCGCCGCACGCATGTCCTTCGCGATAGCGATGAGCTCCTCGATCACCTGCGCCGCCTCGATGGCGCGGTTCTGGTAGCGGCGAACCGACTCTTCAAGCATGGCGGCGAACGAGCGCGCCTGCACCACATTGCGGCAGCTGCGCGTCTTGATCTCGCCTTCGAGCAGCTTGCGGAGGGTCTCCACCGCGAGGTTGCGCTGCGGCAGGCCGCGCACTTCTTCGAGGAACTCGTCCGAGAGTATCGAGATGTCGGGCTTGCCGAGACCAGCCGCCGCAAAGATGTCGACAACTTCGCCGGGCGCGACGGCCTTGGATACCAGCTGCTGGATGGCGTGTTCGATATCCTCCGGTGAGCGGCCGGTCCCTGTGATGGCCTCCTTCGCGAGTACGGAGCGCACGGCCTGGAAGAACGCGAGATCGTCGCGGATCGCGAGCGCCTCGTCAGCCGGCACTGCGAGCGCGAACGCCTGCGAGAGCGCCGACACGTTGTCAAGCAGCCGCTTCTTGCCGTCCTTCTGCGCGAGAATGTGCTCCTGAGCGCGCGGCAGCAGTCCAAGCCGCTCATGCGGTGCACCCGTCGTCCAAACGCCCCAGTCGAACCCATGGAACAATCCGCGGACCACCTCGTACTTCTCCTGCATGAGCGCCACAGCCACTCTCTGATCGATTGCCGCCGAGCCAGACCCGCCGTTCTCCGTGTACACGGCAAACGCGTGCCGCAACTGGTCCGCGAGCCCCAGATAGTCCACGACCAGCCCGCCGGGCTTGTCGCGGAACACCCGGTTCACGCGCGCGATCGCCTGCATGAGGCCGTGCCCGCGCATGGGCTTGTCCACATACATCGTGTGCAGGCATGGCGCGTCGAAGCCCGTGAGCCACATATCTCGTACGATCACG
>JAUXNU010000019.1 GCA_030682655.1 Actinomycetota bacterium
GTCAGGAAACCGAGCCATGGAGGACGACGTGCGCACAGCCAGTCTATTGAAGCGGATATTGGGTGTCGAGAAAGTCGTGATCGAGGGCTTTGACTTCGAGGGCGACGACGTGGTGATCAAGGTGCGGCTCCACAAGCGCCAGCAACGGCGTTGCAGCCGGTGCGGACGGCGGTGCGGCGGCCACGACAACGGGCGGGGGCGTCGCCGCTGGCGCGTGATGGACTTCGGCACGGTCATGGTCTGGCTCGAAGCCGAGGCCCCGCGAGTTCGCTGTCCCGAGCACGGGGTGGTGGTCGCGCGAGTGACTTGGGCGCGGGCTGGCGCGGGATTCACGCACGACTTCGAGGACCAGGTCGCCTGGCTTTCGACGAACACGAGCCAAAGCACGGTCGGCGTGCTGATGCGGATCTCCTGGCGCACCGTCGGGCGATGCTTGAGGCGAGTCGTGGAGGAGCGCGGGGCGGGCGTGGACCTGCTCGACGGCCTGGGCCGGATAGGCATCGACGAGACCAGCTACAGGCGGGGCCATCGCTATCTGACCGTGGTTGTGTGCCACGACACCGGACGCCTCGTGTGGGCGCATCCGGGAAACTCGAAAGCGACGCTTGAGATGTTCTTCGCCGAGCTGGGACAGGAGCGGCGGAGCCGGATCACGCATGTGACCTGCGACGGGGCCGAGTGGATACATGACACCGTCCGCTCGCACTGCGAGGGAGCCGAGGTCTGCCTGGATGCGTTCCACATCGTCTCCTGGGTCAACGACGCGGTCGACACCGTCCGCAGGGAACTGTGGAACGAGCAGCGCAGAAGCGGCGACAGAGAGCTCGCTGGCGAGGTCAAGGGTACCCGCTGGGCGCTTCTGAAGAACCCGGAGAACCTGACCTGCCGCCAAAGCGACGTGCTCGCCCGGCTGGAGGCCGACAACTCGGACCTGTACCGCGCCTACCTCCTCAAGGAGCAGCTCCGCCTGTTGCTGCGGCAGCCGGCGGAGGCGGCCATCCCACTTCTGGACGGCTGGATAGAGTGGGCGACGGCAAGCGGCCTTGCGGCGTTTGAGAAGGTCGCTAGAACGATAGTCCGTCAGCGCAGCGCCATCGAAGCCATGCTCCGCCATGGCCTCACCAACGGACGCGTCGAATCCGTCAACGCCAAGATCCGGCTCATACAGCAACGTGCATACGGTTTCCACGATCCGTTCGCACTGATAGCACTGGCCCAACTGACCCTGTCCGGACTGTGCCCCCCGCTACCCGGAAGAGGTCTGGCATGACCCACACATGTGTCACAAGATCCTGTTTACGTCTGCTGTGTTGTGACGTACAATATGTGTACGGGTATACGTATGGAGGGTGCACCATGAACACGAAGCTCACGCTCAGGTTGGACGACCAGCTCATTCGCAAGGCCAAGGACTACTCGGACCGGTCGGGCAAGTCTGTCTCCCGCCTCGTCGCGGACTACTTCTCCCTCATCGAGTCGGACGAGGAGATCCCCGGGACGGAGATCACCCCGCGCGTCCGCTCCCTCATCGGCTCGCTCAAGGGCACTGGCGTCACTGAGGAGGACTACCACCGGTATCTGGAGGAGAAGTACCGATGAAGGTGCTGTTCGACACCAACATCCTCCTGGACATCCTGCTCGAAAGGGAACCGTACATCGAGGTGGCATCGAAGCTGTTCTCGCTCGTGGACAACGGCCGTGTCAAGGGCTCGGTCTGCGCAACCGCGGTGACGACCGCGTACTACATGACGGCAAAGGGGCTCGGGTCCAAGCGCGCGCACGACCAGGTCCGAACGCTGCTGGGCATGTTCGATGTCGCGACAGTGGACGACGGGGTGCTCCAGCGAGCCCTCGACAGCGGCTTCAGCGACTACGAGGACGCGGTCGCACACGAGGCTGCCCGCGCCGCCGGCGTCAGCGCGATCGTCACGCGCAACACCCAGGACTTCACCAAGGCCACGATACCCGTCTTCGAGCCGCACGAGCTACTCGCGACCATCGCTTCGCGGAGAGACTGAACGATGCGCCGGGCGGCCGGGCGTCACCTGCAACGGCCGCGACTTCACGAAGGCGACCACCACTGTGTTCGACCCGTACGAACTGCTCGTCGCGATCACTGCACAACCGGGTTGAACGGTATGGATGGCTTTTCCAACAAGCGGATCAACACAGACAAACCGGCCTTGTGAGGTATTCTCGGCTTGGAATGTTCGCGGGGCCGGTTTGCTGGTTATCCGCAACACGTTGATATGAGATGGCCAGTCAACCTCGTGGGTCTCATGGTGGTCTTCGCCCTTGAGTAGATGCAAGCGGGCGGGCACATGGGAACGGCGATCGACCATGCTGATATCCGGGGATTGGAACCCCACATCTCGGTCCTGCCGGAGCCTGCCTCCCACTAGAAGCGCGCTTACAGAGTCGCATAACGTGTGCGAGGATCTCTCCGGTTCTGTGTCGCCCGCCCGCGTGCATGACTGTGTTTACGCCCCCATGTTCCCGGTCATCGCACCCCAGACGAATCCGGAGAGTTCTCGGGCCACAGCGACGGCCGCCTTGTTGGCGCCCTTCCTGGCGGCGAGTTTGCGGTAGGCGGCGTTCAGGCGGCACTGCGCGGCCCAGGAGTACGCCACGATCTCGGGCGGTTGTCCTTCCTGGCGCTTCTTCAACTTCCCGCGCACGGCCGGTGCGTGCCGGTAGGCCCAGGCGGCCTCCACGAGGACCCGGCGTATGTGGACGTTGCCGGTCTTGGTGATCGACCCCTGGTGTTTCGACGCCCCGCTCGAGTGTTCGCTCGGCACGAGTCCCGTGAACGCCATATAGGCCGACGCCGAGGGGAACCTCCTGAAGTCACACGTCTCGGTCAATATCGTCACCGCGGTGAGCGTGTCGATGCCCCGGAACGCACGAAGGCGCGCCACGCCGGTGGCGAGCGGTTCGAGAAGCGCGATCTCCTCGATCTGACGGTCGACGGCGGAAAGCTGTGAATCACGCATGAAGTAGGCGCCCAGCAGATGTTCGAAGGCGGTCTGCGCGAAAGGCTCGTCGAAGCGAAGCGCCCGCATCCACACCTCGAAGCGGGAAGACCACCTGTCCGACCCCTTCGGATAGCGCTTGCCGTAGCGCAGGAGGAAGCTCCTGATCCTCTGTCTGGCGATCCTCCTGTCGGCCTTGATCTCCTCGCGTGCGCGCACGAGGTCACGCACGGCCTCCTCGCAAGGCGTCGGGACGCGGATCGCGGTGAGCTCGCCGGCACGATGGAGTCGTGCCAGGTTTCGTGCGTCGACGCGATCGGTCTTGACGCGCACGCCGGATCTCTTGGGGATAAGCGAGGGCGCGATCACGTCACAGGGGAAGCCGAGTGAGGTCACGAGCCGGTGGGTGTCGTAACCCGTCGGTCCGGCCTCGTAGCATGTCGCGATCGCTGACGGGTCGGGGTAGCGTGAAAGCAGTTTGCGGATCGCCTCGGGTGTGTTGGGTATCACCCGCTCGTCGAACGTGACCGAGTCAGGGCGCAACACCGCCACCGCGATGGTCTCCTTGTGCACGTCCAGCCCGATATGGGTAAGCTGTTGCATGGCCGGTCCCTCCGTGTGTCGGCACCGCGGGCGTGTTCCCGCGGATGATCCACGTTATACGCGGATTCGGGCCGGCCATCTCATGGTGACTAGGTGAAATCGGTTCACACTGGAGTGAGGGGTAGGGCTGCTGGATGGCGATGGCCGTTTCCACACGCGTTTTGCTTCTCGCAGCACTCGCGAACGTCCTCGGCTATGTGTTCTGGATCCGGTACTCGGATCACCTCGCCCGTGTCGCGGTAGCGAGGCCACCTGCGGAGACCGACGCGGGACGCATTCGGCGCTATCTCACTGGCTCTCTCGTCGGCACGGTCGCGCTCGCGGTTCTGATAGCTGTCGGGATGGTGGACTTCGCCAGGATCACGGGACAGTGGGTCTACCTGGTCGGTCTTCCGGTCGTGGGTTGGGTAGTGGCGAAGACCTGGCGCTTCCAGACGGGGGTTCGCGTTGCGCACAGTCCGGTTCTCTCGTGCGACGAACTGATACTCGGGACCGCGAACGACACCGTCCACATCCCGCGCGCCAACATCGAATCGGTGACACAGACGGACGACCAGGCCCTTGGCGGCCAGGCGCTTGTCGCGGTGTCGTCGTTCCTACCAGGCCCGGCCGCAACCGTGCGCATGCGCGACTCTCTCGACGGCGTATCGACCTATCTGGTGGTAGGCGATGAGTCGGAGGCGTTCCTTCGGCAGTTTCAAGACCACGTGGTCGTCGGTGAACCACGGGCCTCGCAGTGAGCACGGCTGGCGAAGCCCCGAGGCCATTCCGATTCACCTAACCCCGGCATCGAGCGGACGGCGCGAGATAGAATCAACATGAACGGCGAAACCCGCCGCTCATGCCGTAACACGTTAGGCCGAAGCGTTGAATGGGGGACTCGTGAGAGTACTTGGGGTCATCCTGCTTGTCGTGGGACTCATTCTCGGCGCATTCGCGCTTAGGAAGCGTCAAACAACAACTGAGCGGTTGCGGGGATGGATCACATAGTTCCATTCGGGATGGAACTCATCTCGGGTGAGGTTGACTGTCGCCAGTTGGGCGTCTGAGACCCTGACGCCGCGTTGGTAGGAGCGCTCGTCGAGCCGGGCATAGACCTCGAGCCCGGCGCTCGAGGTGGTGGCGCCGATCAGCGAGACGATCGCCTGGCGCGAGACGAGCGGCTGTCCGCGCCAGTTGCGGGTGATGAAGCTGAACAGGCGGTGCTCGATCTTGTTCCACTTGGAGGTGCCGGGTGGGAAATGGCACACCGAGATGGCGAGGTCCGTCTCGTCGGCGAGCCGCTGGAGTTCGGTCTTCCAAAGGCGCAGGCGATTGCCGTTTGAGCCGCCGCAGTCCGCGGTGATCGTCAGGATCTTGGCGTTCGGGTAGCGCTTCGCGCCGAGGTGCTCCCACCAGCTTTGGATCGCGGCGACCGCGAACTCGGCGGTATCGGCGTCGATCCCGACGCTGACCCAGCCTGCGTTGCCGGCGATGTCAAAGATGCCGTAGGGGTTGACCTTGCCGAGTTCCTTGTCTTTGAAGTCGTGGACCAGGACCGGGACCGGTGAGCCCTTCGGGCGCCACTCGCGGCCGGCGTTCTTGAAGTCCCCGACGAGCTCCTTCTTCTTGGTGTCGACGGAGATCGCCGGCTCGCCGGCCTCAAGCGCCGCGGAGACCTTGGTGTTGATATGGCGAAACTGCGCGTCGCGGTCAGGGTGCGAGGCACCCTCCTTGGTCTTGCGGTTGGCCTGCAGGCTGTAGCCCATTCCGCGCAGGTGCTTGGCGACCGTCTCGTGGCTGACCCGATGGCCGCGCTCACGCAGTGCGCCGGCGAGCGTGCGCACGCTCTTCGCCGTCCAGCGCAGAGGTGATTCGGGGTCGCCGCGGGCATCGTCGTCGACGAGGTCCTTGAGGTCGGTCAGAAGCGTCGGATCAGTCTCAGCGAGGGACTTGCGGCCGCCGCCTGCCCGGCGGACCCTGTCCGCAGAGAAGCACACGGGCGAGTCGAGGTCGTCGAGGCCGCGCTTGATCGTGCCCACAGAGATCCCCGTCGCCCGCGCCACGGCGGCGATCCCGCCACGTCCGCAAGTGCGAGCCTCCGCCGCCGCCCACAGGCGTCGACGTCTCTCATCGAACTCTCCCGCGAGCGCCCGATAGCGCTCTCCGATCGCATGCTCGTTGATCATACGATCTTACTTCGACATCACCAGCCAATCTCCTACTTGTTGTTTGACGCTTCCTTAGT
>JAUXNU010000020.1 GCA_030682655.1 Actinomycetota bacterium
ACCCTCGGTGCTGCGCGGATTTCCGTTACACGACACTAGTGAACCGTGCTCCGGACTCTGCTGAGCGCGGACTCCCGCTCGTTCCAATGTCGCAGGTCGCCGTGGTAGGATTGGCTCGCGCGGCCGAGTCGCGGGTTTGCCCCTGCCTGACGGTCCGCGCGACGGCCTGATTCGGACTTCCTGGAGGTCTTCAGTGGCGCTCGAGGGCAACCTCAAGGACTTCTCTTTGGCGGACATGTTCCGTTTGCTCGCCACGGGTCATAAGACCGGCACGCTTTTCATGGAGCGCTCGGAAGGCGAGGGCCGCGTCTGCTTCAAGAAGGGCCGCGTGTTCTTCGCGTCGTCGAACTACAACCGAGAGTCTTTGGGGAAGCGCCTGGTCAAGACCGGTGTCATCTCGGAGAAGCAGCTCCGCCAGGCGCTCGGCCTGCAGAAGATCCAGAAGAAGGAGAAAGCGGGCCGCCGTCTCGGCCAGATACTCGTGGACGAGGGCTACCTCGACGGCAAGGTGCTCGAGAACTTCATCCAGGAACAGATCTCCGACACGCTCTTCGATCTGTTCCGCTGGGAGGATGGTCAGCTCCGCTTCGAGCCTGACGAAACCTGCGACGACGAGGACATCGGCATCTCGGTCTCGGTCGAGAACATCATCATGGAGTCCTCGCGCCGCCTCGAGCTGTGGAACCGCATCCGCCAGAAGATACCGTCGGTGGAGACACGCTTCATCATGGCCGGCGCCCCCGGCGACAAGTCGATCGAGATCCATCTCAAGCCGCGCGAGTGGATGCTCCTGTGCTACCTGCACGGTGGCCGCTCCGTGCGAGAACTCGTCGAGCTCACCGGCTACAACGACTTCGAAACCGCTAAGATCCTGTACGGCATGTACTCGGCAGGCCTCGTGGAGAAGGTCGGCGCCGCCGACGAAGCCCCCGTGGCAGGCGCGTAGAGCCCGATGGCCGCTTCCGGCGAGAGCCTCTCCAAAGACCTCACTGTCGAGGAATTCGCTCGGTTTCGCGACTGGATCCAGAAGCACTCCGGCATCTACCTCGAGGACAACAAGGCGGACTCGCTTCGCATCTCGCTCATCACGCGCGCCACGCGCCTCGCGATGCCATCGCTCGACGCCTACTTCGAGCTGCTCTCGACCGACGAGGTCGAGTTCAAGGAGCTCATGAACCTCGTCACCATAAACGAGACGAGCTTCTTCCGCTTCCCGGCCCAGTTCGACGCCTTTCGCACGAAGGTCATCCCGGAGGTCCTCGAGGGCAAGTCCAAGGTCAGTCGCGCCTTTCGCGTGTGGTCCGCCGGCTGTTCTACCGGCGAGGAACCCTACACCATCGCGATGTCGATGTTCGATTCTGGCCTGGAGGGTCTGGGCTATCGGCTCGAGGTTCTCGGCACTGATGTCTCTACGAATGCGCTCCAGCGCGCCCGCGACGGTGTGTATCCGCCCAGATCGCTCGCGAACTTGGAGCGCAGCGTCGTGCAGCGCTACTTCGAGGCTGCCCCGGACGGTCACCGCGTGGCGAAACGCGTCCGCGACATCTGCGATTTCAGCTTCCACAACCTCATCAAGGAGCCCTACCCGCTGGCGCTCATGGGCAATTGGGACGTCATCTTCTGCCGCAACGTGACCATCTACTTCCGGCTCGACTCCACTCGCCGGGTGGTCAACAACTTCTTCGACAGCCTCAATCCGGGGGGTTTTCTCTTCATCGGCCACTCTGAAACGCTCACGAGCATCTCGGATCGGTTCGAACCTGTGGAGATCGACGGCGTGTTCCTCTACCGCAAGCCGCGCCTCCGGCGCCACGTTTCTTTCAGCGCCGTGAAAGCGGCGCGCTCGTCCGAGACGTCGGCGTCAGCCGGACGGCTCTCGTCAGAAGGCGCGACGACTCACCCGGGGCGACGGGCGGCCACCCCCGCGCCACCCCAGAGCGCTGATGATCAGGGCGAGGGGGGTGGCGAGGATCTCGTTGCGCAGGCTCGCGCGCTGCTTGCCGAGGGAGACCCGCGCGCGGCCCTTACGGTCGTGAGTCGCTTGCTCGCAGCCGATGTGAACGACGTGGAAGCGTACCTGCTCGCCGCATATGCGCACGCGGACACCGGCGACTTCGAGAAGGCGATCGAGGAGTGCTACAAGGCGCTTGCGATCAACCCGCTCGTGGCAGCTGCGCGCTATATCCTCGGCATCATCTATCAG
>JAUXNU010000021.1 GCA_030682655.1 Actinomycetota bacterium
GAGCTCGACGACCTTGTCGACCAGTGTCGCCAAGAACGGCTCCATCCTGCCAAGGAGACGCCCGTGGCGCACTGCACGGCGCAGGATCCGCCTGAGTACGTAGCCACGTCCCTCGTTTGACGGAAGCACGCCGTCGGCGACAAGGAACGTTACGGCGCGCGCATGATCGGCGAGGATTCTCAGTGACGTGTCCGTCTTCTCCGACGCTCCGAAAGACACGCCTGTCAGCTCCTCGGCGGACGCCATGATACCGCGAAGAATGTCTGTCTCGAAGTTCGAGTGAACGCCTTGAAGGATCGCCGCGATGCGCTCAAGCCCCATGCCCGTGTCGATGCTGGGCTTGGGCAGAGGAGTGAGCGAGCCGTCCTCGGCGCGGTCGTACTGCATGAAGACGAGGTTCCAATACTCCAGGTAGCGGTCGCAGTCACACCCCGGCGCGCATTCCTCTGAGCCGCAACCGACCTCTTCGCCCTGGTCGTAGTAGAGTTCCGAGCACGGCCCGCACGGGCCGGTAGGTCCGGCCGACCAGAAGTTGTCTTTGGCTCCCATGCGCACGATGTGGTCGCGGGGAATGCCGATCTCCTTGGCCCAGATCATCTCGGCCTCGTCGTCGTCCTCGTAGATCGAGTACCAGATGCGGTCCGGATCGAGCCCGAGCACGTCTGTCGAGTACTCGTAGGCAAACGCGCAGGCCTCGGACTTGAAATAGTCGCCGAAACTGAAGTTGCCGAGCATCTCGAAGAAGCTGTGGTGGCGTCCGGTCGTACCGATGATGTCTATGTCGGTCGTACGTACGCACTTCTGGACCGTTGTCGCCCGGGTGACACCCAGATCCTTCAGTCCAAGGAACACGGGTTTGAACTGCACCATGCCCGCTGTGGTGAGCAGAAGCGACGGATCCTCAGGTACGAGCGAACCGCTCGGGAGCCGCTTGGACCCCTTGCTCTCGAAGTACTGCAGGAAGCTCTCCCGTATCTCGGCGGATCTCACTCGGTCTCCCTGTCGCCCGTTGTCTCATCGCTGTCGCAAGCGACACCATCGGAGTCCCCACTGACGGAGTCAGCTGAGCTGGATTCGGGAGGACACGATGCTTTCTTGAACAATGCACCAGACTCGCTGCCGAGCTGTCGCCGTGTGTGCTTCTCGAAGTAGTACACGAACAGGCCCTTCGCGATCGCGGCGACCGGAATCGCAACGACCAGGCCCCAGAAGCCGGAGAGCGTGCCACCGACAAGCAACGAGAATATCACGAGCAAAGGATGAAGGTCGACCTGCGAGGACATGACTCGCGGAGTGACGAAGAGGTCCGTGACCTGCTGTGCAACGAGCGTCACCGCGATGGCACCCAGGGCGGTCCACGGACCGATGAACGCCGCGACAACCGCCGACGTCAGGCCTCCAACGAGCGGTCCCACGTACGGAACGACATTGAGGATTCCCGTGAGCATACCAAGGAGGAAGGCGTACGGCACGCCGAGCAACGCAAGACCGATCGCCACGAGTGAACCGGTCACCGCGGACACGATCAGTTGGCCTCTGACGTAGCCCCCGAGCACACGCAGTACCGTTCTCACAACCACTTCAGCTTCTGCGCGGCGTTTCTCTCCGATGAGCTCCATCATCTCGCTGCGCATGGCGGGAAGGTCCTTGAGCGCCCAGAAGCCGATCACGAGGGAGAATATGAGATTGAACACGAAACCGGCGACCGCTCCACCTGTGGAGAGGATTCCGCCCGCAACACCGCTTCCCCACCGGCCCAGCTGCCCGACAACGACGTTGAATGTGTCCTTGAAGGTCTTCGCAGCCCATTCCGGCAGCACCAGCGTCTCGACATTCCCTTGAACCTGAGTCCACCATTCTTGGACCGCGGCATAGTACTTCGGGAAGTCACGAACGAACCGCACGATCTCCTGACCAATCAGCGGAACCACGAACGCAAGCAGTCCCGCGAGCACCAGAACCATCGCAAGGTAGCAGACGCCGACCGCTGCCGCCCTGTGCATACCGCGCTTCTCGAGCCGATGGACCGGCCCTCTCAGAACAAGGACCAGCAGACCCGCCATGATGAATGGGGTCAGCGCCGGACTCAGGCGCGCAAGCAACCATCCCACACCGATGAGTACGATGGCAGCACCGATGGTGGCCCACGACACGATCGCAACCCGCGTGGCACGATCCTTGGTTCCCGTGTCGACCATTGGCCTCACTACACCTCTCGAACAATGCTCTCGCGCAAGACCTTGAGTGTCCGCCGGAGCAACCTCGACACCTGCATCTGCGAGATTCGCAACTGGCGCGCGATCTCGGTCTGGGTCAGACCCTCGAAGAATCTCAGATACAGAACGCGTTGCTCCTGCGCGGTCAGCTGCTTCAGCGCACTCGCGA
Source organism: Actinomycetota bacterium (assembly GCA_030682655.1). NCBI lineage: Bacteria > Bacillati > Actinomycetota > Actinomycetota bacterium. The sequence continues at coordinate 2,386 of JAUXNU010000021.1, forward strand.
GCGTGGCCCTGTCGTCTACGATCGCCATCAGCTGGTCATCTTTGCCGATGTACTCGAGGATACTGAACGAGTCCGAGCCGTCACCACCACGATCGCTCTCGAGTGACACGAAGTTGTATGCCTCGGAAGTCTCAAGCGCTTCGAGGACCTCCTCCGACGTGACCTCGAGATACTCCGCAATCTCCGCGATGGTCGGCGACCTTTGTAGTCGCTGGGTCAGAGCATCAACCGCCTGGTTCACCTTGAACGAAAGCTCCTGCAACCGGCGCGGGACCTTGATGGCCCAGCCCTTGTCGCGAAAGTAGCGCTTGAGTTCGCCAACGATCGTCGGCGTGGCGTATGTAGTGAACTCAACCTGGCGATCGATGTCGAAACGATCGATGGCCTTGATGAGTCCGATCGTTCCCACCTGGACGAGGTCGTCGATGGGCTCGCCACGGTTGCGAAAACGACTGGCCAGGTACTTCACAAGGTTGAGGTACATGGTGATCAGCTCATCGCGGGCCGCTTCGTCTCCCTCGAGACGAAGCCTCTGGAAAAGCACGCGAGTATACGCCTTGTCCCACGAGAGTTTGCGAGACTGTTTTCGCGGTCCCCTAGCCGTCGGCATCTGCTTGCTCCCCGGATGCCCGCTTCACGATCCGAAGGTACGGGCCGGTCTCGTCCGATGACATCTCGAATGTGTCGGCCACCGCCTGCAGGATGAATGTCGCGTACGCAGCACGCCGCTCAGCATCCTCGTCCGCCAGCCGGAGGCTGTCGGCAAGAGCGACCTTCATCTCGAAGATGTCGTTCTCAAGCCCAAACTCCAGCGTAACAGCACCTGACGCCGGACCGTGGTCGCACGCGTAGACGAACACCTCCTCGGCGGCCATGCGTACGTCATCTATGTCGTCAAAGGTCATCCCCATGCGACTGACGAGCGCCGATGCGGTCATGCGAACGGTCTTGGCGTATTCCCCACGCGAGGGGACGGTCAGAACTACCTTCTCCGTATTCATGAGTCCTCCGGCCAATCTGTCGGACTTGCGGTCGACGTGGATCTCAGCTGCGCATCCTCCGCGCGGTGCGCCATGCATCTCGCAAGCGTGAACCGACCGCGTTGACTGCTTCCAGGGGTGCGTTCATAGCACCGTGGACCACATTCGTCGTCGTGCTGACCTTGTCCGAGACGTCTTCGAACGTCGACACGATTCCATCGATTCGGAGCAGCTCTGCGTTGACCGCATCTACCGTCACGTCAACCTTCTCGAGAAGCGGAACGAGGCGCTCGCCTACCTCGTCGAACAAGCGTCTCGCGACGCGCAAGGTGCGAATAGACTCCACTAGGGCATAGACCACGAATCCGCAGGCGACGATAGCAGCGATGACAAGTGCCGTGACAAGTGCCGGAGGAGTCTGCACAGGGTGCCTTTCACGAGGTCGCGAGGACCGGACTAGTGTAGCAGAGCCGTCACCCGTCCTGGCCCCGAAGGGCGCGGTATCCCGGCCCCCACTGTATGCCAAGAGGAGGGCGAAGACGTATCCAGCATGCGGTCGACAATCCCTGTGAAAGCGACAGAAGATCCCGGTGATGGCCGAGGAGACGAGCGCTACTGGGTTGCCCGGAGTACCTCGCGCTCGAACGACTTGTCATCGACCACGCCACGCATCCTGAACGTGATGTATCCCTGATGGTCCACAAGCACGGTGTACGGCGTGAACTTCACGTTGAGGTAGTTCTCGCTGATGAGCTTGGCAACTTGAGTTGCGACGAGATCCCCGTCCTCAGAGCCCTCATTCAACTTCGCAGGCGTGACTATGGTGATCTCACCATCTTCACCGCTCTTCACGTACTTCGAGACATCGAACTTCACCAGGTCGATGAGTCCCCTGTAGTCGTCGGTGACATCCTTGATGATGTCGCTCTGGTCGTCGGACGTCTTCTGGGTGCTGTCATAGAAGAAGACGACCATTGGCTGACCGTCGGTGAGACGCTGCCGGATTGCATCGGGGGCAATCTGAACGTCCCCCTCAGCCGTGGCGGGGAAAGGCTCGAAGACCTGGCCCTCGACAGGCGTCTTCGGCAGGGCAGCGGGTTCCTTCTCCGCCGCCTTCGGGGTAGCGGCCGGAGCCTGCTCCTCAGGAGGAGCGGCCGCCTCGTCTCCACCTCCACAGCCGACAAGCATGGAGCCAACGAGCATTAGTGCGATCACGAGTGCGACTAGTCTGCGCATACTGCTTCCTCCTCGGCAACTATGAACCCCGCCTTGCCGTGGCCGACCGGGTGAATCCCTGCCTAAACAGGTGGGTGCCCGCACCGCCGCTTCCAGCTTCCCTTTCGGGATACCTTTCCACCGCGAGATGTAGAGCTCCCATTCACTAAGTGTTGGTCCAGCCACGTATGTCGAACCACGCGCAAGGCGAAGCTCGATACAAGTGTAGCGTGCCCGTCTGTAAGCCACAATGCCAACGAGCAGCGCGGCCCCTGCCCGGAGATCCGGACGTATGGGGCAGCTCAGTCGGTCCTCAGGTGCACCTCGCTCAGCTGCCGCGGAGCCACCGATTCTGGAGCACCGGTGAGTGGGTCGGCACCCGATGACGTCTTTGGAAACGCAATGACATCCCGAATCGAGTGAGCTCCGGCCAGCACCATGACGAGGCGGTCGAGCCCCAGGGCTATTCCGCCATGCGGCGGAGCTCCGAGTGAGAGCGCCTCGAGCAGGAAGCCGAACTGCTCACGCGCCTCTTCCTCGGTGTGACCGAGCCTCCGAAGGATGCGCATCTGCAGATCCGCATCGTGGATCCGCAGAGTACCGCCGCCGATCTCCAGACCATTCACGATCAGGTCGTAGCTGTACGACAGCATCTCCAGGGGTGAGACATCGAGTTTGTCGACGTCCTCGGCAAACGGCATCGTGAACGGGTGATGGTTCGCCGTGAGGCGCTGCTCTTCCTCGGCCCACTTGAACATCGGGAAGTCCACGACCCAGAGGACGTCGTAGCCGGGGCGTTCGACTCCGAGCTCCTCGGCCATATGCAGCCGAAGCACGCCGAGGACCTCGTTCGCCACATCGCGCGAGTCCGCAATCATGAGCGCGAGATCCCCGGGCTCGAGGGTCAGAGCTTCGCGCAGACCCGCCATCTCCGACTCGGTGAAGAACTTCGCGATCGGTGAGCGCACGTCGGCCTCGGCCGGGAAGGCGACCCAGGCCAGCCCCTTGGCGCCGGAGTCGAGCGCGATTTGGTTGAGTGCGTCGATCTTGCCCCGGCTCCACTCCCCCGCGCCCTTCGCGTTGATGCCCTTGATGCGACCGCCCGAGGCGAGCGCACCCGCGAAGACCTTGAACTCCGAGAAGGCGAAGGTGTCCCCGAGGTCCACGAGTTCCATGCCGAATCTCGTGTCGGGCCGGTCGGAACCGAAGCGGTCCATGGCCTCGGCGTAGGTGATGCGACGCAAGGGCAGGTTCAGGTCGACATCGGCCTCACGCATGACCTCGTGCATCACGTCTTCCATCATCTCGAGGATGTCATCCTGGGTCGCGAAGGACATCTCGATGTCGACCTGCGTGAACTCCGGCTGACGATCCGCCCGCAGGTCCTCGTCGCGGAAGCAGCGAGCGATCTGGTAGTAGCGCTCTAGCCCGGACACCATCAGCAACTGCTTGAATAGCTGGGGCGACTGCGGAAGCGCATAGAACTTACCCGGGGTCATCCGACTCGGCACGATGAAGTCGCGTGCACCCTCCGGAGTCGACCGGCCAAGGATCGGTGTCTCAACCTCCATGAACCCGCGGTGCTCCAGTGACTTGCGGAAGCGCTGTGTGACGCGATCGCGCAGCTGAAGTGCCGCGAGCACCTCGGGCCGTCGAATGTCGATGTAGCGATAGCGCATACGCGTGGTCTCGTCGGTCTCGATTCCGCTCTCAACCTCGAACGGCGGCGTCTCGCTTGCATTCAGGACCTCCGCCAAGGAGACCACGACCTCCACCTCGCCGGTGGGCATGTTCGGGTTCTCGGTTCCCGGCGGTCGCCTGCGAACGGTGCCGGTGATCTTGACCACCCACTCGGGGCGCATGCGCTCGGCGGTGAGGAACGCTTCTCCCGAGGTCTCCGGGTCAAACGTGCACTGCACGATGCCGGTTCTGTCGCGCAGATCCAGGAAGATCAGTCCACCATGATCGCGGCGCTTCGCCACCCAACCGGCGAGTGTGACCTCGTCGTCGACGTGCTCGGCCCGAAGAGAACCGTTTGTGTTGGTGCGGATCGAGTAACGGGCATCAAGCATACCTGGTGACGACCTTTCACTCCGGTCTGCGGTCATGACAGCAGCGCGCGAACCCGTTCCACCGCTTCGTCCAAAGGTACACGGGTCTCTTCCTTTGTTCCCATGTCCCTGAGGGTGACCTCGCCGGCAGCGAGCTCATCGGGTCCGACGATGACTACGAGGCGGGCATTCGCACGGTCCGCCTGTTTGAACTGGCTCTTGAGTGAGCGTCCCTGATGGTCCAGTTCCGCGGCCACTCCTCCGTCGCGAAACGCTGAGGCCAACACGAAGACCTCCTCCTCCACCGAGTCATCGACCCGCGCAACATAGACTGCGGCGATTGCCGGAGCGGGGGGCTTGACGCCGGCGGCCTGCATGACGAGCATAGTCCGCTCGAACCCGAGGGCGAAGCCCAGACCGGGGGTGGCTGGTCCACCATACTCTTCCATCAGCCGGTCGTAGCGGCCTCCCCCACCGATGGCGTTCTGAGAGCCGAGGCCCGCATCTGCCTGCACCTCGAAGACCGTGCGCGTGTAGTAGTCGAGCCCACGAACGAGCTTGGGGTCCTCCGCGTACTGTATGCCGGCCGCATCGAGGTAGCTCTTGACGGCCGAGTAGTGACCCGCGCACGCATCGCACAGCTCGTCGCGCAACAGTGGCGCGCCAGCCATCACGGCGCTGCACTGCTCGTTCTTGCAGTCGAAGGCGCGCAGCGGGTTGGTGTCGGCACGTCGGTTGCACTCGTCGCACAGCTCTGAGCCGTGCGTCCGGATGAAGGCGGCCACCTTGTCGCGATAGGCGGGACGACAGTGCTCGTCACCCATGGAGTTGATGAGCAGACGCATGTTGTCGCGACGAACACCGACGGCTTCGAAGAAGCGCATGAGCAGCACGATGACTTCGGCATCAACGCTGGGTTCGGGCATGCCGAGGGCCTCGACACCGATCTGCCAGAACTGGCGCATCCGGCCCTTCTGCGGGCGCTCGTAGCGGAACATCGGCCCGCTGTAGTAGAGCTTCGCCCCGGCGCCATTGGCGGTGAGGTTGTGTTCGAGCGCCGAGCGCACCACGCTGGCCGTGCCTTCCGGACGCAGCGTGATAGACCGGCCGCCCTTGTCCTCGAAGGTGTACATCTCCTTGGCCACGATGTCTGTGGCTTCGCCGATGCCGCGGGTGAACACATCGGTGTGCTCGAAGAGAGGTGTGAAGACGGGTTCGTAGCCATACGCCGAGAAGAGGTCCTGTGCAGTGCGGAGCAGGAACTCCCAATAGCGCGCCACATCGGGCAGCATGTCAGAGGTGCCCTTTGGGGCGCGAGCGTTCATCGGTCAAGCGTACCTTTCGGCGCATCTTGCGGTGGGATATGCGGTAATCGACTATAGGGCAACGCGAGAAGATGACCAAGCACGCGGGTTCAGTCCTCGCCCTCTTCCGATCCGCCAGACCCGTCTCCGGCTGGTCCGCCCAAGGTGGCCACATCGGACCCGGTGGCGCCGTCGCCATCGGGTCCGGCCGCGTCCCGCTGGAACGCCGCGATCGCAGCATCCGCGCGCTTGCGCGCCTCCGGGTCATCCGCGCCGGCGACGATCTCCTCGACGGCGATCGGGCAGCTGGCAGTGGGATCGCTCTCATCGATCCCCGCCCGTGCGTCGGCGTCCCGTCGCAGCTCTATGTAGTCGGCCTTGCTGTCCTCGCTTGACACGCGCCCCATCTTGAAGTCGATCGAGAAGTTCACGTAGGCCTCAAGGAGGCGGAACACCCGGGTGTCGCCCATCGGCCCGACCGTGGCCTCACTGGGAAGTTCCTGGACCTTGCCGTCGACGATCTTCGCCCTGCCGATGATCTCGAAGCCACCGTCATCGTCCATCATGCCCAGGTTGTCGGATTGCACGCCGATCACAGTGGGCAGATTGCATAGGTCGTAGTGCCGCAGAAGTCCGACCCGTCCCGGCGGAAGTACCTCGCCGGACTCCATGTCGAAGACCTGGGTGCGCGTCCACGGCGGTGGGACCTTGTGGCGGCGTCCCTCCGCAGCCCCCACAACGTGATTGCGAAGCGTGTCGTCGAAGTAGTTCGTCGCCGTCTCGCCGAGCCCGAGCGTGTTGACGCAGTGGTGTGCCGGCACGCCGAGGACATCGAGTACAAGCTCGTAGTAGTCATCGCGCGTCACGACGCCGAAACGTCCACGATATCCTCCACCGTCGCACACGCGACTGCCGTCGGGCAGCCGGAAACGCATACCCTTGTCGCGGCAGGCCTTGAAGAAGTAGACGTATGCCGAGGTCGCCCCGATTATCGCGATGGGCACGCCGCTCTCCTCGGCCAGGCGTAGCGCGGAGACGAGGCGTTTGACGTCCACGCCGGAGCGCTTGACGAGGAACATGCTGTCGGGCGTGCCGAAATGCTGACGGGTCTGGTCCATGCCGATGGCCATTCCCATGGTCGGAGCGATATCGAGACCCGGCGTCATGAGCAGGATGCGACATCGCTGACCCGCCTCGAAGTCGGGAAAGAGATACGCTCCGGTCATGACCCGATTCGCCGTGAAGATGAGTTCCTGGCCCTGCTCGTCGCGGAAGATGCGTCCGCGCTGGTTGGGTGAGGTCGTGCCGCTGGTCATGATAGCCTGCACGGCCTCGTCGGTCGGGAACGAAGCCACTATCTCGCGCTTGAACGCGTCGGTCGGATACGCAGGGATATCGGTCCACGACGAGACCGCGTCGGGCGTCTTGTCCAGCGCATCGCAGTAGCCCCGGTAGGGTTCGTTGTTGGCGTACTGGTACGCGAACACCTCGAAAGCGAGCTCGTCGAAGATCGTGCCGTCGCCGTCAGGACCTTGCGCGACAACGTCGAGTATGGCCGCCGTAAGCTGCACCTTCCACGCGTGCGGGTCATCCGGAGACACTTGGGCTCCTCGGGTCGTGGGGTCGAGCACCGTCCTGGGGGGGTCGCTCTACCCGGTCAAGTAGGCACCATGTATCGAGCTGTAGACCAGAGGCACGCCGATCAGCGCGAACACGACGACGGGGAGCGCCAGTACCGCAACCCATGCCGATCTGGTGCCCTTCCAGCCAAGCGTGAGTCGAAGGTGAAGATACGCGGCGTAGACGATCCAGGAGATGAGCGACCACGTCTCGATGGGGTCCCAACTCCAGTACCGGCCCCATGCCTCATTGGCCCACACCGCGCCCGCCGCGATCATCACGCCGAGGAAGATGAATCCGACCGCAACGAACCTGAACTCCAGATCGTCGACTACCGCTTGGCTGGGCAGTTTGGCGAGGACATCGGCCATGCGCTCGCCGTATCCCCGCTCTCGGAGCAAGTACACGATGCCAAGGACGAAGCCCGCGATGAATGCAGCGTACGACAGCTTGGCGAATGCAACGTGAATCGTGAGCCACCAGCTTGCTAGCTTGCCCGTGACCTCCATCGCGCTCTTCGGCGCGAACATGGCGGCAGCCAGTGTGATGAAGGAGATGGGCATCAGAATGACACCCGTGGGCGCCAGTTTCGGATAGCGCCACGCGATCAGGCCATAGAGCACCACCGTTGAGATTGCCAGTCCAGAGACCACTTCGTAGAAGCCGAGGTAAGGACCGTGTCCCACTCTCACCCAGCGCACCGCCGTGGCGGCCAGGTGGGGCAGCAAGCCGGCAATCGAGACCCAAGCGCCCAACCGCAGCAGCCGCTCCTTTGCGAATACGAACCCGACGGAGAGCAGTACGCTGCCGGCCGCGTACACGCTGACAGCCGTCCACATGAGGACGATCTCCTGCGTCATCGACATCGCTCGCTCCACCCTGATGTTGGCGCCGCCTGGCTCGCGACTCGGACAGCACAGAGTATATCAACCTGAACGTATGGTTCACGCATCCGAATCCGGGGGATTGCACGCGCGAACTCTATGCGCGCGGGAAGAACGGGTTCACGCGGCGCTCGCGACCGATGGTGGTGTCGGGGCCGTGGCCGGGATGGACCAGTGTCTCATCGGGCAGTGGCGCCAGCCGCCCGGCGATCGACCGGCGCATGTCCTCCATGCTGCCCCCGGGGAAGTCGGTTCTCCCAATGCTCCCCGCAAACAGCGTGTCACCCGAGAACAGGTTCCCCTCGCCGAGCAGGCAGACGCTGCCCTCCGTATGCCCGGGCGTATGGAGCACCTCGAGAGTCAGCCCACCGGCCTCTATCCGGTCGCCGTCGCGCAGCACCGCGTCTGCCGGCGGCGCATCGTAGCTCAAGCCAAAGAGCCGCGCGCCGGTGCCTTCGGCATCGGTGATACGAGCAGCATCCGCCTCGTGAACCAGAAGAGGCGCACCTGTAGAGGCCAGGACCGCGCGCACCGCAACGAGGTGATCGAAGTGCCCGTGCGTGAGAACCACATGAGAGACGGATCTACCTTCGAGCTCCGCGAGCAACAGGTCTTCGTCACCGGCCGGATCGATCACAACGGCCGGGGCACCGCTCCCATCGTCCACTATCCAGCAGTTGGTATCCAGTTCGCCAAGGACGAGCCGCTGTGCGTTCATCGGCGCGGACCCTGCTTCCGCTCGACGCCTTCGCCCGGTAGCATGCGCGATGCCTCGAATACCCCGTCGATCGAACGGACCTCGCGCAGGACCGATTGCAGCTGGTCCATGTTCCCGAGCTCGAAGAGGAAGCGCATCGTCGAGATACCTTCGCGAGAAGTCGCGACTGAAGCGGAGAGGATGTTGACCCCGGCCTCCGCAAGCTTGGAGGAGACCTCCTGCAAGAGCCGCATGCGATCGACTGCCTCGATCATGATCTCGACCTGGTAGGTGGTCTCGCTTCCCCTGTCCCATTCGACCTCAAGTATGCGCTCCGGTTGGCTCAGCAGGTCCCGCGCATTCGGACAGTCCCGGCGATGCACGGAAACGCCCCTGCCGCGGGTGACGAACCCTACGATGTCATCACCGGGAACAGGGTTGCAGCATCTGGCGAGACGCACCAAGACGTGATCGATCCCCTTGACCCGCACGCCGGCACCCTGGCGTTTGCGCTTGCCGCGCGGCGGGGTCATTGGCTCGGTGGGCAGCAACTCCTGTTCGCGCCCGGCAGCCGCCGCGGGCTCATCGACCGCCATGTGCTTGAGGAGTTTGCCCGCGACCTGCTTGGCGGAGACCTTGCCCGCCCCGATGTGGGCGAAGAGGTCATTGGCCGTGTGGAAGTTCATCTCGCCGGCAATCGCTTCGACCGCACGGGCGGCGGAACTCGAGTTCAAGCCGAGGCCGTGCTTGCGCATGACCTTACCGAGTTCGTCCTTGCCATGCTGGAGATCATCCTCGCGGCTCGCCTTTGAGAAGTAGTTCCGGATCTTGGAGCGGGCGCTTGAGGTCTTGATGATGTTCAACCAGTCGCGTGATGGCCCACTGCTCTTGTTCGACAGGATATCGACGCGGTCACCCATCTGCAGCTCGTAGCCGAGCGAGACGATAGCGCCGTTGACCTTGGCTCCCACGCAGTGATGGCCCACCTCGGTGTGGATGGCATAGGCGAAATCGATGGGTGTGGACCCGCGCCGAAGCGAGATCACGTCGCCTTTCGGTGTGAAGACGAAGACTTCGTCTTCGAACAGGTCGATCTTCAGAGCCTCCATGAACTCGCGTGGGTCCTTGAGTTCTGTCTGCCACTCGAGCATCTGCCGAAGCCAAGCGAGCCGTTCGTCGAAGCTCTCATCACCTCGGCGGTCCTCTTTGTAGCGCCAGTGCGCAGCAACGCCGTATTCCGCAGTGCGATGCATCTCCTCGGTGCGCATCTGTATTTCGAGAGGGCGACCCGCAGGCCCGATGACGGTCGTGTGGAGGGACTGATACATATTGAACTTGGGCATCGCCACATAGTCCTTGAAGCGGCCGGGTACCGGCTTCCATATCGAATGGACCGTCCCGAGGGCGCCGTATACGTCCTTCACAGAATCCACGATGACGCGCAACGCGATGAGGTCGTAGATCTCGTTGAAGTCCTTGCCTTTGCGCGACATCTTCTGGTAGATGCTGTACAGGTGTTTCGGGCGCCCGGATATCTCAGCAGTGATGCCGACCGCGCCGAGTTCGGACTGAAGTTGGTCGATGACCCGGCTCAGATAGGCCTCGCGAGCTTCCCGCGACTCCGCAACCATCTTCTGGACCTGCTGGAACTTCTTGGGTTCGAGGTAGTAGAACGCGAGGTCCTCGAGCTCCCACTTGATCGAGGAGATGCCGAGCCGGTGCGCGAGGGGCGCGTATATCTCCATTGTCTCGATGGCTTTGTCGCGTCTGCGCTCCGCGGGCAGCGCCGACAGGGTGCGCATGTTGTGCAGACGGTCCGCGAGCTTGATCAGGATGACGCGGATGTCCTTGGCCATCGCGATAAGCATCTTGCGAAGATTCTGGCTCTGCTCCTCGGCGAGTGACTCGAACTTGATCCTTCCGAGTTTGGTCACGCCGTCGACGAGGTCCGCTACCTCATCCCCAAAGAGCTCGCGAATCTCCTTGAGAGCGACCCCGCTGTCCTCGACGACATCATGCAGCAGAGCGGCCTGCAGCGTCGCGGTATCCAGGTGCAGTTCGGCAAGGATCAGGCATGCCTCGACAGGGTGCTTGACGAACGGTTCCCCGGACTTGCGCATCTGTCCCTCATGAGCCGCGACAGCGAACTCGTAGGCCTCGGCGAGTCCACTGAGGTCGGCACCGGGATTGTATGCCCGGACCTTCGACTCGATATCTTGGATTGTGGTGGGCATATCCTGGGCTTCCCCGGTTCAGCTGTGTGATGGAAGGATAGGTCGATTGAACCTGGCCAGCAACTCGTCGTCGGCTGCCTGCAGCACCCAGGTCCGGAACTCGCCGAACTCCTCGATCTCCTGGAGGCCCTCGGAATACCGGACCGAACTCTCCAGTTCCACCTTGCCGCCACCCTGTGGAACCAGCGCGAGGCGGCGGTACGCGCCGTGTCCCTCGCCCTCGACCAACCCGAGTTCCCTGAACACGCCGATTGCCGAGGAGACGCTCCTGTCATTCATCTGGCTGCGCGGCAAGCGGGCGCATACCCGCGATGCGAGCTCGGCGTTCGTGATCTCGAACCAGCCGTCCTCCGACTGCGAGGACAGCTCCTTTGCCGCCAGATACAGGGCGGCCATATCCTCCCGATCCGGAGCGACGCTCGCGAGGACCATCTCATTCACCTTGCCGTCCTTTGGCCCGAAGAGCGTGTGGATCCTCGCCCGCGCACCATCTCGCCCCGCCCTTCCACACATCTGATTGAACTCGATGTCGTTGAAGGGCAGGTGATAGAGGACGACGTGCCTGATGTCGGGGATGTTCACGCCTTCGCCGAAGGCGCTCGTCGCTATCACGACCAGCACCTCTCCAGACCGGAAAGCGGACTCCACGGCATGGCGTGCCGAGCGGGAGAGCCCGCCGTTGTAGAACGCGATTCGCCACCCGAACTCCGGCACTCGCTTGCGCAGCATCCGCGCGAGCCGCACAGACTGCTCTCGCGAGTTCACGTAGACGATCGTCTTCTCGCCACGGGCCACGAGTCCGACAAGGTAGCCGTCCTTGTCGCGGTGCGCCCGGGAGTCCTCGACCACGAGATTGTCGCGAACCGTCGGGTCGGTCACTACCTCCTCAATGCCAAGGAGCTCCGTGACCCTCGCGGCAACCTCCGGGCCGGCGGTCGCGGTGACAGCGAGCACGGTCGGCGTGCCCAGTGTCGCAAGCGCAACGCCAAGTCGAGTGTACGCAGGTCGATGGCCCGACCGGGACGTGGCCACATGGTGCGCCTCATCGACGACGACGAACCGCACTCGACCGCCGGCCGCAAGTCTCGCGGCGTGGTAGTCGAAGAATTCCGGCGTGGTCAGAACCACGTCGATCTCCCCCTCCTTCAGCTGGGCGAACGTCTCATCGCGCATTGAGGGAGACGACTCGCCCGTGAGCACGCACACGCGAAGCCCCATCCGTCCGAACACCTCTTCCAGGTGAAAGGCCTGATCGGCGACGAGGGCGCGCAACGGGTACACGAACACCGACGCAGCCCCCTCGGCAAGAGCGATTCGCGCGGCGTGCAGCTGGAAGATGAGTGACTTGCCGCGCCCCGTCGCCATGACGGTCAGACATCGCACGCCACGCGCGAGCACCTCGAGTGAGCGCACCTGGGCGTCGTGCAGCTTCAGCTCGCCGATGAACTCGCGGGCAAGCGCGGCATCCAGCTGCGCGCCCGTGAGCTGCGCGAGCTCCGCTCGGCGCTCGGCGGCGGTCTCCTCGGTATCGGTGTCTACAGGTTCGCCGCGCCGGGTCAGGAGCACATTCACTCCACGGTTCTTCTCATCGACGCCACCGGTGACCTCGGTGACCTCGGAGTCGTAGCCGACGCCAGCGTCGATCACCGCCGCCAGCACGGCGGCAAGTCGCCGGTTGAGATACCCGATGTGGTCTCCGTGAGGGTCATAGACCGCGATCGCGTTCGCGTCGTGAGGGTTCTCGGGCTGCCTCACGAGCCTGAGAGGCGACCCCGGCGACAGTCGCGCCACCATCCCTTGCCGTCCTTCGAATGTCACACCCGCGAGCTTCGTGTGAAACGAGTCGGCGTCTTCGATACCCGCGTACTCCTCCCGCGCGATGATCTCCTCGGCGTGCTCGAAGAGGTCCTCGATGAGGTCGGCGGCGGCGGACCGGTCGCCGCGCTCGCGCGGTGCGATGTCGCGGACGAGAAGCTGGACCCGTGTGCGCCCGCGCCATTCGTCGAGCGATATCTCGAAGACCATGTCAACGGCCGCGTCATGGGCGGCCATCTGCTCGATGTCTCTGCACCGAAACGCAATGGCCTGGACCGAGGTCGTTCCGTCATACGCTGTGAACCTGAGGTGACTCGACGTCCGCCCCACACGCTGACGCGCATTCATGAAGACGCTTTGGGCCGCCAGCAAGGGGCGCCTGTTCTCATGACCGAAGGGCTCAAGCAGCGCGATCTCGGCGGCGAGCTCCTGACTCACGTCGTCGAGGTCCACGCGCTCGTCCGCGACAAGCTCGGTGGCAAACTGCTCCTCGGGTAGCGAATCGAGATGGCCAAGGAGCAGCTCCCGAAAGCGAGGCAGGTTCTCCGGTGCAACCGTCGCACCGACTGCGGCATCGTGACCACCGAAGCGTATGAGCACGTCCGAGCAGGAGTCGACCGCATCGTAGAGCCCAACCGTGCCGACCGAGCGGCCAGAACCGCGTGCCTCGTTACCTTCAATGCTGAACAGGAAAGTGGGCACGCCGTAGAGTCTCGCCAGGCGCGAAGCTACGATGCCCTTGACTCCCTCGTGCCACCCCTCGCCCGACAGAACGAGCGCCCTGTCCCCGGGGCGGTAGGTTCGCTCCGCGAGAGCCCCGGCGGCCTCGGCGAGATCCTGCTCGACCGCTTGTCTCACGCGGTTGTGCTCCTCCAGCGTCCGTGCGAGCTCCTCGGCCTGCCCGGGATCATCCGTCATCAGAAGCGAGAGGGCCACCGAGGGATCGGCCATACGGCCAGCCGCATTCAGCCGGGGCGCCAGAGAAAACGAGATGTCATCGGACTTGATCGTGCCGATCGACACGCCAGACACCGCTGCAAGAGCCGCGACCGAGACCCGTGGTGAGCGACGCATCAGGGCAAGCCCCTCGGACACGAGAGCCCGGTTCTCGCCGCGAAGAGGCACTATGTCGGCGATCGTGCCAAGAGTGGCGAGATCGATGAGGCCCTTCCAAACATCATCCTTGCCAAAGAGCCGCCCTACCGCCTGCACGAGCTTGAGTGCCACCCCAGCACCCGCCAGGTCGCGGGAGACACAAGCGCTGTCGAGCTTGGGATTGGCGATCGGCACGCCGACGGGCACCAGGTCGCCCGGCTCGTGGTGGTCGGTCACGACGATGTCGACACCGGAAGCTCGAAGCGTCTGTGCTTCCACAGCCCCCGAGATGCCGCAATCGACGGTCACCACCACATCGGGAGACATCGTCCCGAGCCGGGCCACCGAAGCGTCCGTCAACCCGTACCCCTCCCGGAACCGGTTGGGCACGATCGCCTGCACGCTCGCGCCGAACGCTGCAAGTCCACGTGCGGCCACAGCCGCCGAGGATACGCCGTCGAGGTCGAAGTCCCCGAACACGACGATTCGCTCCCCGCCACGAACAGCAGCAGCCACCCGTTCCGCGGCATCGTCCATCCCTGGAATCAGCGACGGGTCATGCCAGTCGCGGTCGAGGTCCGGCTCAAGGAAGCGGCGCATCGCCTCCGCATCGCCGAGCCCGCGGACAACTAGGATGCGCGAGACGAAACGCGACAACCCCGTGTCGGCGGAGAGACCCGCGACAAGCACTTCATCGGCCGGAGCGAGGCGCCAGCGCGCCTCGGCGGGGGCCTTCTCCTTGCATCGATCTTCAATCATGACCGCATCCTAGCAGCGAGGGCCGACACGCAGTGCCGGCCCTCGACGTCAGACAATGCACGCAGGCCTGTCCTAGGACGCCCGCTCGTACTTCTTCTTGAGTGCCTGGAACTTCGGCTCGCGCTCTTTCCACATCGCGTAGATTGGACTCGCGACAGCGATCGACGAGTACGCTCCCGACGCAAGACCGATGACAAGCGCGAATGCGAAGTCCTTGAGCGTCTCTCCGCCGAAGAACAGGAGTACGACGACGGGAATCAGCGACGTCAAAGACGTGTTGATCGAACGGGCAAATACCTGGTTGATCGAGCTGTTCGCCATCTGCATGAACGACTGCTTGGTCAGACGCTGCGAGTTCTCCCGGATACGGT
>JAUXNU010000022.1 GCA_030682655.1 Actinomycetota bacterium
TCCGGCCGGTCGCGGGCGATGAACGCCATCGCTTCGTCGAGCTGCGCGTATGCGTGCTCGGTCCAGACGACCCTCACAGCGAGTACTTCTCGCGCATCCGACGCACGACCTCCTCGTGAGGCACGACTTGCCCAGCGGCGATCTGCGCCTCAGAGATCGCTAGGTCGCGCAGCAGCTCCACCTCGTCGATCAGGCCTTCGTAGACCGCCGGGTCGAGAAGCACGGCGGCGCTGCGTCCGTGCTGGGTGAGTATCACCGGGCGCCCCGTCGAGTGCATCTGTTCGATGACGGCCGAGGTGTTCGCACGAAACTCGGTCACTGGGCGCACATCGGTCGTGGGACGCAGTCGCGACATGAGGGACCTCCGATTCAGGACGCCGATAAGTACATACTAGCGTACTGTCGTAACTGGCATCAAGACGGGGTTGGGTTGGGTCGAACGCGTGGCGCATAACCCGCGAGCGATGCGCTTTCAGAGTACGACAACCTTCTGCGAGTCGGGTTGATGCGCTTGTTCGATGCCGCACAGAACGCGTCAAGAGTACGCGACAATGATTCTGGGACGCTGATAGAAGTAGAGCGGGATCCCGACGATGGCCAGCAGGAGCACGCAAGCGCCCCATATGAGCGGATGCGTGCCCAGTAGGCCATCGACCTTACGATCAGTCTTAACTATCTGATAGCTGTCGACGCTCACGACGATAGCGAAGATGACAAGAGCGATGTAGGCGCCGACCGGGGATGCGGCGGCGCCGGATTTCTTGGACACGACTTTGTGTAGCATCCGTGTCCGAGAGAAAGGTCCGTCATGTCAGAGAAGAACCTGTCCACAGAAGGTCATGCCGTCCCGTTCGGTCCGCTCACTCCTGGTCAGCGCTGGAGCCTCGCCCGCAAGCGTGAGGTGGCCCTGCGCCTGCTGAGGGGTGAGCCGCTCGACGCGCTGTCCCGGGAACTCGGCGTCGAGATCTACCGCCTCGAGAACTGGCGCGATCGCGCGCTCGCCGGCATGGACGCCGGCCTGAAGGAGCGAGACGGCGATCCGGTGTCCGACCAGCTCGACGCGGCGATGCGCCGCATAGGCGAGCTGTCGATGGAGAATGAACTGCTCCGCGGAAGAATCGAGCGCCCGGGCCCTTTGGCCGGTCGGAGGTCGAAGCGATGAGCGCGGCGATCTCCATAGCCACCGGCAGGCCCTACGGCGTCAAGCGTGTGTGTGCGGTGTGGGGTGTGGCCCGATCGACGTTCTATGCCGCGCCGGTCGAGGCCGAACCGGCCCGCAGGGGTCCGGCCCCGCAGGTCTGCGACGAGGAGCTCCACGCCATGATCGAAGACGACCTGGAGCGCTCTCCGTTCATCGGCGAGGGACACCGGCCGGTCTGGGCGCGCCTGCGCATCGGCGGTGTGCGCGTGTCGCGCAGGCGCGTGCTGCGCCTCATGCGTGAGCATGGACTGCTCTCCCCGCGCCGCGTGCGCCAGGGCGCCGGCGTGGCCCATGAAGGAACGATCACCACCGATACGCCCGATCTGATGTGGGGCACCGACGGCACCCGGATCCTGACGGCCGACGAGGGGATGTGCTGGATCTTCACGGCCGTCGACCACTTCAACTGCGAGGTCGTGGGACACCATGTGTGCAAGCGCGGCGATCGCTTCGCTGCGCTGCAGCCGGTGTCCCAGGGCCTGCTCAAGCACTTCGGCGGTGTCGAGGCCGCGGCGGGCCGGGGACTGTCGCTGCGCATGGACAACGGCACACAGTACGTCTCGGACCACTTCCGCAACCAGGTCCGCTTCTGGGGCGTGGAGGCGAGCTACGCCTTCATCGAGCAGCCTCAGACCAACGGGGTGGCCGAACGCTTCTTCCGCACTCTGAAGGAGCAGATCATCTACGGCCGCGTCTATCGCACGGTGGCCGAGGTGCGCGAGGCCGTCGACACGTTCGTCGATCTCTACAACGACCAGTGGCTTCCCGAGAAGAACGGCTTCATGAGCCCTTCAGCGACCCGCGAGGCATGGTACGCTCGATATGATCAGGGGGTCGCCGCGTAAGACAGATTCGTGTCCAGGTATCCGCGTGCGGTACATCTTCGACAGTCTACCTCGTGGCGTTCTGCTCGATGCCTTGGTTAGCTTCACGGCCACAGGTCCCGCGCAAGCGCGACTGAACGCTCGCCGCACGTCGTCGAAAGCCGAACCGCACCCACGGCG
>JAUXNU010000023.1 GCA_030682655.1 Actinomycetota bacterium
GGCCCTGGAAGACCCGTCCGGGCTCGCGAAGGGCCACGGGTGACGTGAGCGACGCTCAGACAGATGCGATATCGTGGCAGGAGGGTCGATTCGGAACTTCAGAACCGGCTCGGCGACCTTCGTGAAATATCGAGGCTAGAGCTGCGTGCGGACAATCCGGAGGTCCCGTGGCAGGATATCGCCGGCCTGCGCGACATCCTGATTCACGAGTACGAAGGCGTCGACTTCTCAATCGTCTGGGATATTGCGATCAACGAAGTGCCGGTGCTCTATCGCGCGGTAGTGTCTCTGCTCGAGAAGCACTCGACTGACTGAGTAGCGTCAGTAGGGCGGCAATGCGCGTGCAGCGGTCACAAGTGTCCATTAAGCCCGACCATTGCGAGACCGCGGGGCACCTTCGGGTGCCCCGCTTCGTCTGTACGCCGCGTTTGGCCAATCGACGTGTACCGTTTCGACAGCTTCCGCCTGTCACGAGGCTTCCGCGAACGTCGCGCAGGTTTCCCCGCGTCGCGTGACGGGGAACTACTCCACACGGCCCGGTGCGCGGCATGGGACCGTCAGCATAGTGAGAGGACCGACGAGCACGGCTACCGTCATACACGAAGGAACGGATCAGTCCGGAAACAACGTCGCCCTTATCGCGGTCGTGGCGATAGTATATCGGGCTGCTCGTCCTCATGTTCTTCTGGTTCAACGGCTACATGGGCGGGCCCCAGGTCATCAACATGATGCAGCCCGCGCCCGTGCAAGGGACTCCAGGAACACCCGGCATGCCGGGGGCGGCGGGGTCGCCCGGCGCCGCGGGCTCGAGTGTGACGACGCCCTGAACCGACGCTCGCGGACTCGGTCGGCTCTACCCGCCTGGCGCGGCGACCACGCACAACGCGATCGCGCTGGCACCGATGAGCACGGTCGCGATCAGTTGGTTATGTCTGACTGAGTACAGCAGTAACAAACGCGTCCACTAAGCCCGACCATCGCACTGAACGCGGGGCACCTTCGGGTGCCCCGTTTGCGTCTGTGGGCTGGGAGGGGGAAAGTACAGGGGCCGTGTCCGCACGAAGACCGGAGTTAGCATCGCGTTGCTGGAAGAGGCCAGCGCACGAGCGGTCGTAGTGGAGGTTCCCGCGCCAGCTTCACGGTTCTCACATGGTTCCATCGCGAAGCAGGATTGAACGTGACGTTGCTCTTTGCCGAGGAGAATTCTGGATCTTGTGACACATGTGTGGGTCATGCCAGACCTCTTCCGGGTAGCGGGGGGCACAGTCCGGACAGGGTCAGTTGGGCCAGTGCTATCAGTGCGAAGGGGTC
>JAUXNU010000024.1 GCA_030682655.1 Actinomycetota bacterium
GGCCCTGGAAGACCCGTCCGGGCTCGCGAAGGGCCACGGGTGACGTGAGCGACGCTCAGACAGATGCGATATCGTGGCAGGAGGGTCGATTCGGAACTTCAGAACCGGCTCGGCGACCTTCGTGAAATATCGAGGCTAGAGAACGCCGAAGTGCTGGAGACCGAGATCGGAAGCACGCTGTCGGACATCAATGCCGACCTCGATTTCGCCGTGCCGTCCATCACGGGCACGGTAACCAGTGAGTCGGGCGGGGGCGTGCCCGGAATCTACGTCGAGGTCTACGACTACTTTGAAGACGCACCCGGGTGGTTTGCCACAAACTGGTCCGTTACCGACGACCAGGGTGCCTACGAGGTATATGGATGCGCCGACGGCGACCACAGTGTGCACTTCGTGGATTGGGACCCGTCAGACGGCTACTACGCCGATGAATACTTCGACAACGTTGAGCTTCTCGAGAACGCGACCACGATCGAAACCGCAGTGCTGTCGACTACCACCGACATCAATGCTGTGCTCAGAGAAGGTGTCGCTAGTATCACCGGTCGCGTCACCGACGAAGCGACCGACGACGCAGTCGAGGGCATCTTCGTCTCCGCGCTCCAGTACGACGCCGATTGGGAAGGGTGGTGGGACACCGCGTGGGCCGAGACCGATGAGGACGGCCACTATGCGCTCTACAACGCCGGCACAGGCGAACGAGTCGTGAACTTCTGGGATTGGACACACACCTATCGCAGCGAGTACTGGGAGAATCAGCCGCAACTCGAGAGCGCTGACATCGTGGACGTCACCCGGGGTGTCACCGTGGAGGACATCGATGCGTCGCTCGTTTACGCCGAGCCGAGCATCACCGGCGTGGTGACCGATGCCGACACAGGTGATCCGATCGAAGGGGTCTCGGTGATGGCATGGGTCGCGGAGGACGAAGGATGGGCGTCGGAGTGGATGGAGTTTACGGACGCAGACGGAGAGTACAGTCTCGTCGACCTGCCCGAAGGCACGTACTACGTCGGTTTCGGCGATGATTGGATGGGTGGAGGCTCGTACGTGCCGGAGTACTACGATGACCAGCCGGATCTTGAGAGTGCGGACCCGGTCGAGGTTGTCACCGGTGTAGTCACCGACGGCATCAACGCGTCGCTTGAGCCAACGTACGAAGAGGCGGCCATCTCCGGTCGCATCTTCAATCAGGTGACGATGGAGCCCGTCGGCGTTGGCTGGGTATCGCTGTACCGCAAGGGCTGGCGAGGACGCTGGGACTATGTCAATGAAGCGTGGCCCAAGCCGGACGGGACCTACGGGTTCTACTGGGTGGAGCCGGGGCAGTACAAGGTCGGTTTCAATGGCGAAGGCGTCTACATCGACGAGTACTGGGACAACAAGTCTAGCGTCGCAGACGCCGACTGGATCACCTTCGATGACGACTACACACCGGTGACCGGGATCGATGCGGGACTGGTTCCGTTCGACGTGCCGGCCGATCCTGTTCCTCCAACAGTGACTGACGATGCCAAGGACTACTATCTCGGTTCGGCGCTGATCACGATTTCCGCCGAAGACAACTGGGCTGGCGTCGACACGATCACGTACATCCTGGATGGCACGGGGCATCAGGTCACGACCGAGAACCCGACTGAGGTGAGCACGAGTGTCATAGGCATGCACTCGCTCACGTACTGGGCGGCTGACAAGGAAGGCAACATATCGGAGCACGTCACCCGGAAGTTCCGGGTTGCGGTTGGAGCGGAGACAGAGCGCCTGTCGGACCTGTCGCGATACTCGACCGCTCTCAAACTCGCGCGCGAGGCGTTCGATCCGGATGGCAACAAGTCATGGCCGGATGTCGGACACATCGTGATCTCGAGCGGCGAGGACCGCGCGGCGGCCGATCCCCTGGCTGCTTCGGGACTGTGCTGGGCCTACGATGCGCCGCTGTTCCTCGTGAAGAAGGACAGCGTACCGTCCGAGGTGAGCGCCGCCGTGAGGGAGATCGTTGCGGCGAATGGACCGGTCGAGGTGCACATCGTTGGTGGGCCGGACTCAGTGCCGGACGGCAGATTCACCGATCTCGTGAAGGCAGTCGGGGCGGGCAAGCTCACCAAGGACCGCGTGCTGGCAATCGGCAACAGGTACGATCTCGCGGCCGAAATCGCGCGTGAGATGGTGCGTGTTTCTGGCGACACACCGCAGGTCGCACTCGTGGCCAACGGTGCAGACCCCAAGAAGTTCTTCGATGCTCTAGCTCTCTCTCCGGTCGCAGCATCGGAGGGATACCCGATCCTTCTGGTGAGCGCCGATGAGGTGCCGGCGGCGACCAAGGCTGTTCTTGGCGAACTCAAGCCCGGGCGCGTTGTTGTCGGCGGCGGGGCGAAGACCGTATCCGAGCGCGTCCGCATTCTCGTCAGGGGCGAGCGCTGGTCCGGTGCCGACAGGTACTCGACGGCCACGACTATCGCCGACAAGGCGATCGGTGCAGGCTGGCTCGACTACCAGTGTGTCGGCATCGCCGCGATGCTGCCTGATGCACTCACCGGTGGCTCGGTCGTTGGCAGCATGAATGGCCCGCTCGTTCTCACCGATGGAGATTCGCTGAGTGCCGCGACCGGCAACTGGCTGTTCAAGCACCGCGCGGCTATTCGCGACTGCTACGTCTTCGGTGGCGAGAGAAGCGTCACCGCCACGGTGCGCAAGCAAATCGAGGCGAAGCTGAGGTAATCGGTCTGTAGCCTCGCACCTACATGACGCAAACGCGTGAGGTCCCGGGCCGCGAGGTTCGGGACCTCACTGCGTGCTCAGACGAACCAGTGGCGCTGCTCGACGATGCTTCCCAGGTGAGCCCGGCGTGACTGGTCCGAACGCTCTGAGTCGACGACCTTCTCGTCGAGCTGGCGGATTCGTTGCGCCATCTTGCTCATGATGTCGTGGACGATAGGCTCGCTCACGAACGCTGAGAAGGTCTGCTTGTCGACGACTGTGAGAGTGGTGTCGGTCTCGGCTGTCGCTGTTGCCGACCGCTTGTACTCACCCATAAGGGCCATCTCGCCGAAGAACTCGCCCGAGCCGAGGACTGCCAACGTGACCGAGTCGGCACCAGAGCCCTTGGACACCCTGACTTTGCCGGAGCGGACGATGTACATCTCATCGCCGCTGTCTCCCTCTCGCACGATGGCCTGACCTGCTGTGAATGCCTTTCGGAAGCCGTAGATGTCGTTCATCGCAACCCCTCTCCCCGGGTTGCATGCGTTCGGCTGTGTCGTGTGTCGTCTTTGCGACGGGTGCCGGCCCGCACGCTACCGCCTTGTGCGCTGATTCTACCCTGGTTCGGTGGCGCTACAAACCTCGAGCGCTTCGAACGCTGCGCGAGCGGCACGCGCGCAGCGGCGTCGGTTATCATAGGTCAGTCAACCTCACGACCGAGGAGAAGGACCAGCCAATGGCGATATCCGAGGAGCAGGTGCGCCACGTTGCGCTCCTCGCACGGCTTGCACTCACCGACGAGCAGGTTGCCCAGTTCGGGGGCGACCTGAACTCTATCCTTGGCCATATCGATACGATCTCTCAGCTCGATCTCGAGGGCGTGGAGCCGACAGCTCACCCGCTCGATGTCGTGAACGTCACCCGCGCCGACGTGCTGAGGCCGTGCCTCTCGCAGGAGGACGCGCTACGCAATGCGCCCGAGGCCGAGGACGGCGCGTTCGTGATACCGCAAATCGTCGGGCCGGGTGAGGACGCATGAGCGACCTGGACCTCTCGCGGCTCACAGCGGCGCACGTGCGCGAGGGTGTCGTCCGCGGCGACTTCACCGCG
Organism: Actinomycetota bacterium; assembly: GCA_030682655.1. Lineage (NCBI taxonomy): Bacteria > Bacillati > Actinomycetota > Actinomycetota bacterium. The sequence goes on from JAUXNU010000024.1 coordinate 3,811, forward strand.
CGCGATGCGGCGGAGGCTGCACGTGCGCGCATCGAAGCGGTCGATGAGCGCGTGCACGCGTTCAACCAGATCACGGCAGACCTCGCCCTGGCGGCGGCGGACGCCATCGACGCCCGTCGGGCCACCGCCGTTGCGAGTGGAGCCGATCCCGGGGACGTGCTCCCGCCGTTGGCTGGTGTGCCGGTCGCCCTCAAGGACAACATGAACCTCGTCGGCACGCGCACGACGTGTGGCGCGCGCATCCTCGAGAACTACGAGAGCGTCTACGACTGCACAGCGGTTCGCAGGCTTCTCGACGCCGGCGCCGTGCCGGTTGGCAAGTGCAACATGGACGAGTTCGCGTTCGGGTCGAGCACCGAGAACTCCGCGTTCGGTCCGACCCACAACCCCTGGGACCTCGAGCGCGTGCCAGGCGGAAGCTCGGGGGGAAGCGCTGCGAGCGTCAGCGCAGGTGAGGCCGTGATCTCGCTCGGCAGCGACACGGGCGGCTCGATCCGACAGCCGGGTTCGCTCACCGGCACCGTCGCCGTGAAGCCCACCTACGGTCGGGTCTCGCGCTACGGCGTCGTCGCGTTCGGCTCGTCGCTGGATCAGATCGGTCCCTTCGGCAAGACCGTGGAGGACACCGCGATGGCGTTGCGGGCGATCGCCGGTCCAGACCCGATGGACGCCACGAGTGCGACCGAGCCGGTGCCCGACTACGTCCGAGCCGCTGCTGAAGGCGCCACCGGTGGCGCGCGGGGGCTGCGTGTGGGCGTCGTGACCGATCTGCTTGAGGCCGAGGGCTGTGCCGAGGAGGTCCGAGCGCAGGTCAGGCGCGCTGCGGAGATCTTCGGCGATCTCGGGGCTGAAGTGGGGGAGGTCGAGCTGCCCAGCACGGCACACGGCCTGGCCGCGTACTACATCATCGGTCCGGCCGAGGCCAGCTCGAACCTGGCCCGCTTCGACGGCATCCGCTACGGTCACCGAGTCGACGACGCCACCGACGTGCTCGATCTCTACATGCGCTCGCGTGCAGAGGGCTTCGGCCCGGAGTCCATTCGGCGCATCATGCTCGGCACCTACGCGCTCTCGGCGGGCTACTACGATGCGTATTACGGTCAGGCTCAGAAAGCGCGCACGCTCATCAAGCAGGACTTCGCCCGCGCATTCGAGCAGTTCGACGTGTTGCTCACACCGACGTCGCCCACGGTCGCGTTCAAGATCGGCGAGAAGTCCGACGACCCTCTGGCGATGTACCTGTCCGACATCTACACGATCCCGGTCAACCTCGCGGGAAACGCAGCCATCAGCGTCCCTGCGGGTCTGTGCTCTACGACCGGCATGCCCATCGGCCTGCATATCATTGCGAACTACTTCGCCGAGGACACAATGTTCCGCGCCGCGGCAGCCTACGAGGCCGCGGTGGAGTTCGATCCCGTGCCACCCCTCGTCCGCCAGCTGCAAGGGGGTGGTTCGCGTGCCTAGGCCGCTTAGTGAAGTGCTGCGGGAATGGGAGGCCGTCATCGGCCTCGAGATCCACACCGAGGTCACGAGCAGCACGACCAAGATGTTCTGCGGCTGCCCCGTCGACTTCGGTGGCGAACCCAACACGCGGGTGTGCCCGGTCTGTCTTGGCCTGCCTGGCGCGCTTCCGGTGCCGAACGAGTACGCCATCGAAGCCACAGTGCTCGCGGGGCTCGCTATCGAGAGCGAGATCAGCCGGCGGAGCCAGTTCCACCGCAAGCAGTACTTCTATCCCGACATGCCCAAGGACTACCAGATTTCCCAGTACGACCTGCCGTTCTGTCTCAGCGGGCATCTCGACGTCGAGGTGACCGAAGACGGCGAGTCCTACACCACGCGCATCGGTATCACACGCATCCACCTGGAAGAGGACACCGGGAAGATGATCCACGTGGGCGGCAGCGAGGGCCGTCTCGCGGGAGCGACGCACTCGCTAGTCGACTTCAACCGCGCGGGAACCCCGCTCATGGAGCTCGTTACCGAGCCCGACATACGTACTCCCGAGGAGGCGCGCCGCTTCGCGCAGAAACTGCGGCTCATCTGGCTCTCCCTCGGCATCTCCGACTGCAACATGGAGGAAGGCTCCATGCGCGTGGACGCGAACGTCTCCGTGCGCCGCCACGGGGACACCGAACTCGGCACCAAGGCCGAGGTCAAGAACATGAACTCCTTCAAGGCGCTGCACGACGCGCTCGCCTACGAGATCGTGCGTCAGGCCGAGGAGCTCGAACGCGGCGGGAAGATCGTCCAGGAGACCCGCCACTGGGACGTCGGCGCCAAGCGCACGAGCTCGCTGCGCAGCAAGGAAGAGGCTCACGACTACCGGTACTTCCCCGAGCCTGACATGGTCCCCTTCGAGTTCTCCGAGGAGTACATCGAAGCGATTCGGGCGAAGCTTCCCGAGCTTCCCGACGCTCGCAAGCAGCGGTACATGGCGGAGGGCGGCCTCTCCGAGTACGACGCAGCGGTGCTTTCGGCCGATCTGACGTTCGCCGAGTTCTACGACGCCGCCGTCACGATCGGTGGGGTGGAGCGCGCGAAGGCGATCGCCAACTGGATGATCAACGACCTCTCCGCCCACCTCAACGCCGAGGGCATCGCCGTCGATGAGTCGAAGATCGTGCCGGCGATGGTCGTCGAACTCGTAGGGCTTGTCGAGGATGGCACGATCTCCAGCAAGCAATCCAAGGAAGTCTTCGTCGAGATGGCTTCTACTGGAGACGCGCCAGGTGCGATCGTCGAACTCAAAGGAATGAAGCAGGTCTCAGACACCGGGGCGATCGAAGCGGTCGTTGATGCCATCCTCGCCGCGAATCCCGAGAAGGTCGAGGAGTACCGGGGCGGCAAGACCGGACTCATGGGCTTCTTCGTCGGCCAGGTCATGCGTGAGATGGGCGGTCAGGCCAACCCGCAGGTCGTCAATGAGGTGCTTGCGCGCAAGCTCTCGGGATGAGTCTCCGCACCTGGCAATGATGAGCTCCCCCGCCACTCGTCACGAGCGGGATGTCGCGCTCGTGTCGTCCAACAAGCCTGGTCGGCGGCCAATGGGCGGCCAGGCAAAGGGATATCGCGATGTCCCTGCGGTTCACGGGAGCCGAGGGAGTATCGCGCCCAACGGGTTCCTACGCAGTGCGCAAGGCCGTGCGCGTGAATCCCAGGAGCGCTGCCGCCACCAGAAGCGCCGAGGCGAGCAGCGCAACAATCGATGTACCGGTGCGCTCGAGGAGAGCGCCCGCTCCGACCATGCCCGCGACGGTGAAGACACGTACGATCGTCATCGCTGCCGCCGTGACCCGTCCTCGGAAACGGGGAGGCGGCTCCTTCTGGAATAGAGTGATCGCCGGAATGTAGACCCACATGTTGGCGAGGCCGGCCACAAGCAGCACGGGAACCGCGAGCCATATGGTAGTCGCGAACGGGATCAGCGCGAGGGTCGCCCCCATGCCGAGGAGACCGAGCAGGAGTTTGCGTCCCACGGCGTCAGGGCCGCTACTGCCCACCATGAAGGCGCCGAGGAGCAATCCAACAGTGATTGAGCCATCCAGCAGCGCAAGTCCGTGCGCTCCCGCGTTGTAGGTGCGAAGCGCAAGTGCGTAGCAGAGAGGGATGCTTGCCGACCCGCCGATGACGGCTACTGTGTAGACGAGGGTCAGGTCTCGCAGTACCGGTGACTCCCCGATGTGTTTGAGGCCCTCGACCGCCTCGCTGACGATACTCTGCCGCGCTTCCCGGTTGGCGGGGGACTCCCGGTGGGCTATCGCAGCAATCGCGATTGCCGAAGCCAGGAAGGTCGCCGCATCGAGGATGAACGCCATGTTCGTGCCGAGCGCGGCGACAATGATGCCGCCGACGGCGAGACCGGCGAGCTCAGATGCCGAAGCGGATGCTTGGTCCAGGGAGTTCGCGCTCATCACCTCGGCGTCGTCAACGAGTTCGGGAATGAGGGCGCGTTTCGCGGGCTCGAAGAACAGCGAGACGGTTGCGATGAGGAAGCCGATCGCGTAGACGTACCAGATGCTGGTGCGAGCACCGATCGGGATGAACAGCACGAGCGCCGCACGGAGGAAATCGGCGACGATCATCGTGCGTCGTCTGCCCCATCTGTCCACGAGCGTGCCGGCAACGACTCCGAAGAGCACGGCCGGAAGGGCGGTGAGCCCGAGCATGATGCCCATCTGCAGCATCGAGCCGGTCATCGCATACACGAGCACCGCGACGGCGATTTGATTGAGCTTGTCGCCGACGACGGAGATCAGCTGGCCGAACCATAGCCAGCGATAGTCTGGCCGACGCAGCGGCCCGAATGCCTTGCTGTTCACCATCCCCCTCGCCCGACATGCGGAAAGCATGTCGCCCCAGGGTGGCAGATTAGCGCTTGTCGGGTCATTCGGCTAGCCTCGAAATCCCGCGAAGGCCGACCGGTAGCCGCTCGGACCCGGATCGGGGCCTGATACCGCGCGTCGCGACCGCGCAGGCGCCTCTCTCGCGGTTCTGAGGGTGTTCGAGGGCCCTCCGTGTCGTTCCGCGTCGATTCGGCCGGTTCCGAGGGCGCGCTGAAGCCGGCCCCTCGGATGGTGTCTCGGTTGCGGAGAAGCGCGCCGACTCGCGTCAGAGCCGGGGCAGCGCCCGCAGCCGGGCGAACGCGGTCGCGATCGCAGCCGCCCACGGCCAGTCGTGGGGCAAGCGCAGTCTGATCCGGCGCGAACCCGTCACGATGCGCGCCGCCACGTGCAGCAGCCGGTAGCGCAGCCGCTTGGGCTCGGCCGCGGCAAGCCCGGTGCTTTCAAGCAGCAGCATCCGCGTCCAGGCCAGAAGATCGCAGCCCATGAGCACGAGTTCGAGCCAAGCGGCGTTGGCGGCGAACCCATGGCAGGGCAGGTTGCGCAGCCCCGTGGCCTTGGCGCACCTGATCGAGTCCTCGACGGCCGCACGCCGGCGGTGCAGCTGTTCCAGACGCGCGATGCGGCGCCCCTTCTGGTTGGTGATGAAGACCTGGAAGCGATGGCCGTCGATGTCGGAGAAGGTAAGCTGCGCTCCCGGGTGCGGACGCTCGCGCCTGCAGATCGCCCGCGTGCCTTCCGGCCACCCGCGCGCGACCATGTCCAGCTTCAGCTCCGCCACCGCCGCGCCGTCGCGCACCTCGTCGTTCGCGGCAAGCGCAGGCCTCCAGGCGTCCCCGGGCACAGCCAGACATGCCTCTCGTACGGACTTCGTGGCGTCCAGCCCCACGGAGAAGGACAGCCCGCAAGCGACCACCGCGTCGAGGAAGGCGTGCGTGGCCCCTCCGGAGTCGCACCGCACGAGCGTGCCGGGACCGATCGCGCCTTCCGGCAGCTGGTCCAGCGAGAGCGCAAGCACCTCGATGTGGTCCTTCGCCGTGTTGGACCCGGCGTTGCCCGGACGCAGGATGCCGGAGAGCCCCTCGCCGGTGGAGGCTTCGAAACAGACCAGCGGATGGAAGCGGAACCCGCGCTTGTAGGTGCCGGCCGCCCCCTCCTTCTCGGAGTGGGATGTGACCAGCGTGGCGTCGATGTCGAGTACGACGCGCCTGGGCGTCTCTGCGATTCCCCATACGTTCTTGCGGGCGCGAGCCCGAGCGTTGCGCACGCGCGTCAGCGCCGCGGCGTCCATGCGGTGCAGGAAGCGGTGCGCGGTGGAGCTGGAGGCGACGTGTCCGAACAGCGTGGGCTGATCGCGCAGAACGCCGAGGTCACACAGCGCGTCCCCGCCGTCGGCGAGCATCACGGCCACATCGCGGGCGATGCGTCCCGGTTCGTGGGCCACCCGGCGTGAGAAGAGACACGACAGGCCGTCGGTCAGTGCGTTCGTGAGGCCGACGCGATCGGCCAGGGCGGTCAACGCGGCGGTACCCGCACGGGACGTGAGCCCCACTGCGTCACAGGTGACTTCAACCGGAAGGAGAGCCGTGGTAGCGTTCACTTGTACGGTGATCCTTTCTCGCCGGGTACTGAGGGTCTCTCAACTCCCATTATCCCAGGTCAAAGGGTCACCGTCACCTGTTTCAGGCACCGACTTCAGGTGCTTCGTGGAATCTCCAGGCTAGGAGCCTGTCGGGAAATAGCCTGCGATTCAGGTGGCCGACGGAGGTCGATCGTTTCTAAGGCCCTTGAACTCGCAACATCGGGCGCTGGACGCTCTTTCGCGGCGCGGAAGGTCGCCATCGGCGTCTCTTCGGCGTTG
>JAUXNU010000025.1 GCA_030682655.1 Actinomycetota bacterium
CCTCTCCTCTTTCACCGCGGCCAGCCACACGCCCCATATATTCGTGCCCGCGACCCCGTTGAGGGCCAGCTTGAGCTGCGCCCGTGCGGGCTGGCTGGCGTTCGCAATGAGCGAAAAGTGGGCGATCTCCCCGGTCTTCACGGACACTTCGTCCATCCGGTACTCCGGGGATCCCAAGGTCAAATTCGGGATGTCGTCGGCCGCCATGAGTCCGCGATTGTGGCGCCCGGTGTTCTTGCCGGCGATCCATCCGGGGTCGGGAACAAGGGAGACATTGGCTTTCGTCCAAGTCTCGATCCCGGTGTTTTTAAGGGTGACGGTGATAGGCTGCGTGGCCGTGTTTTCCGCGGTGATCCAGGCGGGCAAGATGCCGACAACCTCATAAGGGGGTTTGGCCAGCAAAAGGGCATTGGCGACAGGATTGGCGGGTGCCGCAATCGCCGGAACTGCCGCCAGAACGAGTACCGGAACAGGGGCGGGAACGGGAGCCTTCGGCAACCCCGCCACCCCCGCCCCGGCCTTGGGCGCCACGGGAGCCGGGACAGGCGCGGGAACCGGAATCGGTGAGGCGACTACGGGCCTCCGGAGCGTCGCGAGGACTTCCGCCACCCTCGCCTTCGCCCTCCGCGCCGCATCCAGCATGGGGACGAGCGCCCCCAGGATCCGGTCCGCCACGCATTTGTCGTCGGCGCATCCGGACCGGAACGAGACGGGCAGCTCCAGAGTCGTCAAAAGGTCCGCCAGGATCCGGCAGGTCTCCGCGGAGGAGCGGCATCCCACGACGGTCGCCTCCGCCAGCCCAGGGTCCGCCCGGAAGGACTTGGGGAGGGCGGGTTTTTTGGCGGAAGGGGGGATGGGCGCCACGGGGACGGGAAGCGGAATCGGGGTTGGAGCTTTCGCCGCGGGGGTTTTGGGCTGGATGGCCTTCGTGGTGACGGTCGCCGGGGCGGAGGGGATGGCGGCAACCGCCGTTTCGGGAGTCGGTGCGGTGTCCGGTTCCGGGCTTCCCAATTTCTCAGTTCCGGATCCCGGATCCACAGCCAAAGGATCCCGCGGCCCCGTCGCCGCGTACTCCGGCTCCGCGTAGGCCGGGTCGGACGCCCCGGAGAGGTGGTTCTCGGCGGGGGAGTTCACCGTCGGATCCGTCCCCGCGTCGGGCGCCATTGGGGCATAGTCCATCGTCAGGGCGAGCCAGCGGGGCGCCTCCCTGCGGGTGAGGGGCCTTTGCAAA
>JAUXNU010000026.1 GCA_030682655.1 Actinomycetota bacterium
AGGGGATCGCCGCACCGTTCGACTGGAAGTTCACCCGCGACGACCTCGCCGAACTCATGGCGAAGCTATCGGATACGGCGGTGCGGGCCGCGGCGTGAGGAGGGACGGTTACGTGAGCGAACTTACGGTTTGGAGTACTAGGTACAGCAGCGAGGAGCGCTGTGGAAGTCCAATCGCTGTCACCGGACTTGCGGTCGTGGGCGAACGCGCTTGTCGCCCAACACTTCGGTTCGACCTCCGTCGTCTCAAGGGACGTCCTCCACGATGTCTCGCTTCTTCCCGCCCTCGTCGCCATATCCGGTGGACAGCCACTCGGCGTCTTGCACTACCGACTCGATGACGACGAATGCGAGATAGTCAGCCTCGTGGCAGCCACCAGCGGCCTCGGTGCAGGTTCCTCGCTCGTGAAAGCCATCTGTGGCCTTGCTGCAGAGAGTGGTTGCGAGCGCCTCTGGCTGGTGACTACGAATGACAACTCCGCCGCGCAGGATTTCTACCGCGCGCGAGGCTTCTCGCGAATCTCCATCTATCCAGGAGCGGTGGCAGCGGCAAGGCTCCTCAAGCCAGAGATACCTCTCGTGGGCCAGAACGGAATCCCTATCGAGGATGAGATCGAATACGAGTTGGCGCTGCGTACCTAACCCCGGCTTCGACACAGACAACCCTCGGCCGTGAGAGCTATGCTCTCACCGAGGCCGCAAACGGCCTCGGCTTGCTGGTCAAGCCGTAACACGTTCGACCGACCAATGCGAGGTTGCCGTGGACTACCTAGCCATCGCGAATCGCGCACAGCTCGGGCACCGGCTTGCGCTTCGACGGATCATGGTCATCCACGAACTCGAAGCGGCCAAGACGCTCTTCGCCAAGTCCAAGGGTTCTCTGTCCATGTCCTCTCGCGAAGACCGCTTCCTCAGGTCAGCGTTCCTGGTCGGCGTATTCAGCCAGGTTGAGGCCTATATGTGCGACATGGCCATCGAGCTGCTGGTCGCCTTCCCCGGCAAACTACCCAAGAAGGACATCAACCTCGAGAGATTCGCCTTGTCGGGATCCATCGTCGAGACAATCAGAGCGAGCGCGGCTGAGCATGTGAACGGGGTGACGTTCAACAAGCGCTTCCCGGACACGGTTAGGACGCTGCTTGGTTTCTTCGACTCCAAGAAACCGCTCGATGACACGCGCCTCTCTGTTGTGAACGAGGTGAAGTGCACTCGCGACGTTGTGGTGCACAACGGGGGCATTGTCGACGATCGCTACCTCGCCAAGGCTGGCTCTCGGAGTCGAGGGGAGGAAGGCAAGCATGTTCCGCTCGATGACGCCTACATCGAAGACTCGATGGACGCTATCATCGGCCTCCTGTCGGAATTCTACGAACTCGGACCGGCCCGCTTCACAGGGTGGGTGCCATCACGAGCGTTTCGGGAGATGTGGGAAGGCACTGTGCTGGAGAGCCTCGTCCCCTTCAACGACGCTTGGCAGATCGAGGAGCGAGAGGATCACGATCGGGTAATCCTCAAAGAAGTGTCGTGGCGCTGGTCGTCCAGCGAGAAGATGTTGTTCGACTTCTTCCTAGCTATCCATAACCCTCGGAATCCTGCCATCGACACCAACGTCGTCCAGGCGCTTCAGAGATGGAAATCGCCATCGTCCGAGAATCGCATCATGCGCTCGTGGCTAGACACCCCCTTCTGGCTCTAGATGCGTGTTCATGGCGGGCGGTCGAACCCGGGCGTCAACCTGACAACGCCGTGTCAGGTAGACTCAGGTCCGGAGCAGGCGTAAGCGTTGCAGGTTACGCCCAAGAACGTTCGACAGACAGGAACTGAAGCGACCGGCGAGCGTCGGGACATGTTGGGGGGCGGGGCGTGGATCTGTTCTGGCTTGAGCTCGCGTTCTTGTGCGTGCCGCCTGCGGCCATCGCGGCATTTGTCGCGTTGGGACTCAAGCGGCACGCACCACACGGGCCTCGACGCATCGCTATCGCAGCAGCAGTGGCGGCCGTGCTGACGATCGTGTTCGGCCTCGTGTTCAGCCTCGGCGCAGGCTTCCCCGAGTCCTGGGCCACAAGACTTGTCGGGCCTGTGTTCGGGAAATCCCTGTCGCTCTTGTATCTGCTCGAACAAGTTGGCGAAGACACCGACCCCGTGGTCTACGTCTTCTTCGCGCCCGCGCTCCTGGCGCTGGAGACGTTCGTGTTCACGTTCCTCGGAGTCACGCTCTTCGATCTCCTGAGGAACAAGGAACGCAGACCCTGGACGCCGGCCCGCGTGATAGCCGTGTCCCTGACGGCCGTCTGTCTTGCAGCCGCTCTCGTGGTGTCCTTCTCCGGCCATGAGCTCTACCCACCGCAGAAGCCGTCGTCGGCGGACGTCGACCGAGTCCGGGTCGCGCTCGAGGACTACACGAAGAGCGATTCGGGCGGGCAGGCGAAGCTCGATCGGCTCGAGGTCGAACTCGAGACGCAGTCGCAGCACAGTGACCTGCAAAGGAAGGACTACTTCTACCACGCATATTTCGATGTCGAGGGAACCGACGCTGTCGTGTTCATGTCGTTCCCGCACGACGTGGAGTTGTCCAGCATCCCGGCCGTGGCGACGCACCTGGACTTCACGGATGACGAGCTGGCGGTGTTGCAGGCCTACTCGAAGGTGACGAGCACCCCGGCGGAACTCGTGTGTCAGAACGACCTTGAGTACTCAGTCGAAGACGACATATGGTTGGTACAACCCGCCTCGGCGCTGTCACCCGATGAGCCCGAGTACACGTTCGAGCGTTTGGACGACGGCACCTTCAGGCTATTGGAGAGCGAATAGACCGATTCGGTTCGGCGCAGTGAGGGCTACTGTCGAACCCCGGCATCGAGCGGACGGCGCAAGCGCTAGGATGAACATGGACGGCGAAACCGGCCGCTCATGCCGTAACACGTTCGACAAACCTTCGCATCGGCTCGGGGGAGCCATGACTGACTCGGTACTTCAGGGGCGGCGTACGCGTCTACGGTTGCTTGCGCCGGACGATCTGCCGGCTCTGGCGGACATCGCACGTCAACCCGGCGTACAGCCGTGGTGGACGGACACCAGCGAGGCCGGGCTCCGGGCGGCACTGCTCGACGCCCCCGACACCTCGTCATGGGCGATCATCGTGGACGGCGGGTTCGCCGGTGCCGTCTCAGCGTACGACCTCGGCTGGCCGCCTGGTACGTCGGTCGGTCTGGCCATCGTGCTGGGCGACGCATCGCAGGGTCGAGGCCTGGGCCCGGAGGCGCTCTCGGTGGTTATTGCACATGTCATTTGCGAGCGAGGAGTCCATCGGTTCACGGTCGATCCGGCCGCAGACAACCGGCGCGCCATCCGCGCCTACGAGAAGCTCGGGTTCCAGCGCGTCGGGGTCATGCGCCAAAGCGAGTCCGCACCTGACGGCGCGTGGCGCGACTGCATGCTGATGGATCTGCTCGCACATGACTTCATCGATTACTCGGAGGACTGAGGCTGTCGGCCGGTTGTCGAACAAGGGCATCGACCCGACTTCGCAAGTCCTCGGCTACCATGTGAGTCAACGGGCGCGGGTCATGCCCAACAACGTTCGGCAGACGGATCACTCTCCGCGAAGACCATGAATATGGTGGGTGACCTGCGAGCCCAGGTCTCCTGACTCTCCCTCGGCGCATGGTCTGACCTACGGAACCGGTCGCGCCTTGAAGCATCCGTTCGGCGCGAGCG
>JAUXNU010000027.1 GCA_030682655.1 Actinomycetota bacterium
CTTCGAGGTGGGAATCGCGGCGCTCGACCCGGACCTGCAGATCGTCGCGCCGGTACGTGAGTGGGATCTCAAGACCCGCGAGCAGGAGATGGACTGGGCTGCCGAGCGCGGGATCCCGGTGCCCACCACCAAGGACAACCCGTACTCGATCGACGACAACCTGTGGGGCCGCGCCATCGAGTGTGGCGTGCTGGAGGACCCGTGGGTGGAGCCTCCGGCCGACATCTACACGCTCACGGCCGACTCGCGCGGCAACAGCCGCGATGAGCCGGAGTACGCCGAACTGACCTTCGAGCAGGGGCTGCCGATCGCTCTGAACGGCGAGGTGATGAGCTTCCACGAGATCATCAACGCCATGAACGATCTCGCGGGCAAGCACGGCTTCGGCCGTATCGACATGATCGAGAACCGCCTCATCGGCGTGAAGTCTCGCGAGATCTACGAGGTGCCGGGCGCGCTCACGCTCATCACGGCGCACAAGGCGCTCGAAGACCTCTGCCTCGAGCGCGAGGTTCTTCACTACAAGCTCGGCATCGAGCAGAAGTGGGCGGAGCTGGTCTACAACGGCATGTGGTTCTCGCCGCTGAAAGAGGCTCTCGACGGCTTCGTCGAGACGACGCAGAAACTCGTCACCGGCGACGTTCGCCTGCGTTTCTTCAAGGGCTCGTGCGTGACAGTCGGGCGCCGCAGCCCGTATTCGCTCTACGACTACAACCTTGCCACCTACGACGAGGCGGACTCCTTCGACCACGCCGCGGCCAAGGGCTTCATCGATCTGTGGGGACTGCCGACGAGGGTCTGGGCGCGCCAGCGCCGCAAGGTCGGCAAGGAAGGCGAAGTCTAGTGTCGTGTAACGGAAATACGCACGCATTCGGCTGGCGCGGCGCTCGCCTGGCTACGTTGCTCCTCCCTCACGTACCTACAGGTACGCTCGGTCGTCGCGCCTTGCCAGCCAAACGCGGCGCCACCCTCGGTGCTGCGCGTATTTCCGTTGCACGACACTAGGCACCCGGCCGTACGTCAGATGACAAGGGGCATGAGCGTGAGCGACACCAAGACGCCGTGGGGCGGACGCTTCGAGAGGACTCCGGGCAGGTTCGTCCAGGAGTTCGGAGCATCCTTACCGGTAGACAAGCGCATGTGGGCCGAGGACATCCGAGGCTCGATCGCGCACGCACGCATGCTAGCGAAGCAGAGCATCATCACCGAGGCGGATGCTGACGCCATCGAGGTCGGCCTCTCCGAGATATACCAGGAGATCCGCGACGGCAAGTTCTCGTTTCACATCGAAGACGAGGACATCCAC